>JANPOR010000343.1:0-9856 GCA_031428075.1 Hymenobacter sp.
GCGCTTGTAAGCTTTCCTGACTACGTTGGATAGCGCGCCGTACTGCCGCTGCTGTGCGGGCGCTGCCGTGGAGTATTTGTCCCATAGGTCTGTGCGAAATTCCTGCCCGGAAAATACACCATCACGCTCTGGGACTATACACCTAGGGCCCTGGGATTCTTTTGTCGTCGCGCCCGATCCAGCGGGGCGTTTCTTTTTCCGGGCCGTCCCAACTTCCCGCCGTAGATTTGCCTGGCAACAGGTTTTCCCTAAAAATCCTTTTGCTCATGGCCGACCCCGCCGCCCTCGCTACCAAGATTGCCTTCGAGGCTCTCACCTACGACGATGTACTGCTGCTGCCGGCGTACTCCGAGGTTTTGCCCCGCGATTGCGACCCCGGCACCCAGCTCACTGCCCGCATTCGCCTCCAGATTCCGCTGATTTCGGCGGCCATGGACACCGTGACCGAAGCCGACATGGCCATCGCCTTGGCCCAAGAAGGCGGCCTCGGCATCATCCACAAAAACATGAGCATTAGCAAGCAGGCCGAGCAGGTACGCCGTGTCAAGCGCAGCGAGTCGGCCCTGATCCAAGACCCGTTTACGCTGCTGCCCACCGCTACCCTCGCCGACGCCAAGCACCTGATGCGCCACCACGGCATCGGCGGCATCCCGGTAATTGACGGCGAGCGCCACTTGCAGGGCATCCTCACCAGCCGCGATTTGCGCTTCGAACGCAACCTGACCCTGCCCGTAACCACGGTCATGGTGCCCCTCAGCCGCCTCGTGACGGCCCCCGCTGGCATCGACCAAGCAGCCGCCGAAGCACTGCTGCAAGACAGCAAGGTGGATAAGCTGCCGCTCGTGGACACCGAGGGCCGCCTGGCCGGTCTCATGACGTATAAAGACATCCGGAAGCGCCGCCGCTCGCCCCAGGCCAGCAAAGACAGCCAGGGCCGCCTGCGCGTGGGGGCCGCTGTGGGCGTGACGCCCGACCTGCTCCAGCGCGTGGGGGCCCTCGTGGAAGCCGGCGTAGACTTGGTGAGCCTCGACACCGCTCACGGCCACTCCAAGGGCGTGATGGACGCCGTGCGGGAAATTAAAGCCGCCTACCCCAACCTTGATGTGATGGCCGGCAACGTGGCTACCGCCGAAGGGGCCCGCGCCCTGGCCGACGCCGGGGCCGACTGCGTGAAGGTGGGCGTGGGCCCCGGCTCAATCTGCACCACGCGCATCATCGCCGGCATCGGCGTGCCGCAGCTCTCGGCGGTGCTGGAGGCGGCCCGGGGCCTGGAAGGCACCGGCATTCCGCTGGTGGCCGATGGCGGCATCAAGTTTTCGGGCGATATCGTGAAAGCCCTGGCCGGGGGCGCGGCCGCCGTGATGGTGGGTTCACTGCTGGCCGGCACCGAAGAATCGCCCGGACAACTCATCATTTACGAAGGCCGCAAGTACAAGAACTACCGCGGCATGGGCTCGGTGGAAGCCATGGAGGACGGCAGTAAGGACCGCTACTTCCAGAGCGCCGAGGACGACGTGAAGAAGCTCGTGCCCGAGGGCATTGTGGGCCGCGTGCCGTTTAAAGGGGCCGTAAGCGAGATTATCTACCAGCTCGCTGGCGGCCTGCGGGCCGGCATGGGCTACGTGGGGGCCCCCGACCTACCTGCCTTGCAAGCGGCCCGGTTCGTGCGCATCACCGGGGCCGGGCTCCGCGAGAGCCATCCCCACGATGTGCAGATCACCCGCGAGGCCCCCAACTACAGCAGCCGCTAGCCGGCCTGCGCCTACTCCATCGGTTTGCGGCACCGGCATGGTATCTTGCACGCCGACTGCGCCTCAAAAAGCGCGCTGGGCCGTTTAAACATGTCTTTTCCTTGTTTTTATCTGTGCGCCACCCGCTGCTCATCATAGGTTTTTTGCTCGCGCTGCTCAGCGGCGGTTTGGCGGCGGCTAGCCTTGGGGGGCCCCACGGGACCGGGCTAGCCGAGTTGGTGCTGGCCGCTGATTTGGGCGTGCTGGTGGTGTTGGCGGCCTTATTTTTCCGAAAGCCGGCCGCGCCCCCCACTGCTTCCGTACGACGAGGCGCCGAAATGCAAAACCTGCAACGACTGGTGCAGATCGTGCAGCACGGCCAAACGTCGGCCGATATACACCGCATCCTGCTCGAATCGGCGGTGCAGACCGCCCGGGCCGACGCCGCGTGGCTCGACTTAGGCTCTGGCCACACCAACGCCGCCGACGCTACCCATTACTACCGCCTTACGCCTGCTCAAGTCGACGCGCTCCGAACAGGGCTCCGCATTCTGTCCCTGCCCTCGCGTCAGGAAGAGTTCATCACCAACGACTTGAACTTGCACCCGAGCTTCGTAGACTCTCCGGCCCCCTTTCGCTCCCTGATACAGCTACCCTTACGTGGGGCACACCTCGACTACGGCGTACTTTACCTGTTGAAGGCGAAGCCGCACACCTTCGACCCCGAAGACCTGAGCGTCCTCCAAACCTTCACCAGCCAGGCAATGCTCAGCATCGAAAACCTGACGCTGGTGCGCGCTTCCCTCGAAAATCAGCGCACCCAGGAAGAGCTAAAAATTGCGTCCGAAGTGCAGGACAGCCTTATTCCGAAAAACCTGCCCACCGACGACTGGTTCGAAATCAGCTCACATTCGCTGGCGGCCAAAGAAGTAGGCGGCGACTTTTACGACTTCCTACTGCTGCCGGGCCGGCGGCTGGCCGTGCTCATCGGCGACGTGAGCGGCAAGGGCGTGACGGCCGCCTTCCACATGGCCCAGATGAAGGGCATTTTCCACGCCCTGATGCAGGGCAACCCGCTAGCCAAGAATGAGCGGGATCGGTTTCCGCTGCCCAGCCGCTTCATGGCGCAGGCCAACGCCGCCCTAGCCCACTGCCTGGAGCGCTCGTCGTTCATCACCTCCTCACTCTACATCATCGACTACGAGCAGGGTGGGTTCATGTTTGCCCGCGCCGGGCACTGCCATACCCTTTACTACCACGCCCTGCGCGAAGAGGTGTTTTATTTCCAGTCGACGGGCCTGGGACTGGGCATTATCCGCAACGAGGGCTACGAGAAGCACATCAACAACCAGTTTTATGACTACGGCCCCGGCGACGTGATGGTGGTTTACACCGACGGCATCGTGGAGGCCCGCGGGGCGGGGCAGGAAGAATACGGCGAAGAGCGACTCAAGCAACGCTTAGAAGAATGTTATTTTCAAGAGGCTGATGCCATCAAACGCTTCATCCTAAAAGATCTAAACAGTTTTACAGCCGACCAGCCTGTTCACGACGACCAGACGCTTCTGGTTATTAAATTCAAAGCCGTCCAACCTGCACTGGCGGCCTAACGTATCGGCCTCATTATGAAAGTAACCGCTCAACCCTCCGTCGATTCCTTATTGCTCACCCTCGACGGCGAACTGGATGCCAGCTCGGCCGTATTGCTCGATACCGAGTTGAACAAGCCCGACTTGCTTAACTATCGCAAAGTGCTCGTCGATTGCGCTAAGCTCAGCTACATTTCGTCGGCCGGCCTTGGCGTCTTCATCTCCCACTTACAGCGGTTGCTAGACAACAACGTAAAGCTGGTGTTCTTCAACATGCAGGAAAAAGTATTCAACGTTTTCGAAATTCTGGGGCTTGATTCCCTCATGACCATCGTGCCCACCCAAGCCGCGGCCCTGGCGGTCTAATGCCCAACTCCGGCTCTACAATTGGCGGAATACTCAGCATTCAACACGTTGCTCTACAAGTATTTACAATGAAAGACGTGCTTCGTATTGAGTGCTCGCGCTGCAACCTGCAACAGGTGCGCGACTTCGTGCGGAGTTTTCTGGCCCGCCGGGCACTGCCCGAGCTGCTGGTCAACCAAGTGGTGCTGGCCATCGACGAAGTGGTGGTCAACTTCATCATCCACGCCAACGGCGAAGACGAGCGCCAGCACATCGACTTGCAGTTGGTAGTGGAAGACCACGACTTGAGTGTGGAAATTATCGACCACAGCAACAGCATCTTTTTGCCTGGTCCACACATGGCCCCCGACCTGGGCGAGTATATCCGGCAGGGCCGCAAGGGCGGCATGGGCATGGCCCTGGTGAACCGGCTGATGGACCGGGTGGAGTTTTTCCCCCGCGACCAGCACACCTTTTGCCACCTCAGCAAGCACTTGGTGTGAGTCGAAGCGGCCCCGGGGCCGCTTCGACTGGAAATTAGCTAATTTCGTCCTCCGGTATTGGGCCCGGCCGGCGATGCGCTGGCCAGCTAGTCCGGCAGGTTCCTTTTTTTCTTTCCATGCACAAACGCTTTTTGCACGTCGGCGCAGCCACCGTGCTGCTCGTGGCGGGTTGCCAGACCACCAAACCCCAAACCGTCGTCTCCGCCCGGCCGGGCCCAACCGTCGAAACCCTGGGCCCAGTGACGGTGCCAGCCAGCGATTTTGCTTACGTGTACCGCAAAAACAACGGCACAGCCGCCGAATACGGCACCCGGCAGAGCGTGGCTGAATACCTTGAGTTGTACACCAACTTTCGCCTTAAGGTGCTTGAAGCGGAGCGCCGCGGCCTCGATACCACCCAAGCCTTCAAGCGCGAGCTGGACGGCTACCGTCAGCAGTTAGCCCAGCCCTACCTGACGGAGAAGAGCGTAACCGACCAGCTGGTGCATGAAGCCTACGACCGTATGGGCCAGGAGGTGAGTGCCGCCCACATCCTGGTGCGGGTAGCCCCCGACGCGGCCCCCGCCGATACGCTGGCCGCGTACCAAAGAGTCATGGCCCTGCGGCAGCAAGTACTGGCCGGCACCGACTTTGGTACTCTGGCCCGACAAAAAAGCGAAGACCCCTCGGCTAAAGAGAATGGCGGTAGCCTGGGCTATTTTACGGCCCTGCAGATGGTGTACCCGTTCGAGACGGCCGCTTACCAAACGCCTGTTGGGCAGGTGTCGACGCCGGTGCACACGCGCTTCGGCTACCACCTCATTAAAGTAAACGACCGACGGGCGGCCCAAGGCGAAATCAAGGTGGCCCACCTCATGGTGCGCGCGAACACCCATGCCCCAGCCGCCGACTCGCTAACGGCCCGCAAAAAAATCGACGAGCTGTACGCACGCCTGCGCAAAGGCGAAAGCTGGGCCAAGCTCGTGGCGCAGTTTTCAGAAGACGCCGGCTCGGCCGCCAACGGTGGTGAGCTGCCGCCGTTTGGCACCGGCCGCATGATTCCGTCGTTCGAGGCCGTGGCCTTCCGGCTGCAAAAACCCGGCGACATCGCCCCGCCCGTGCAAACGCCTTACGGCTGGCACATCATTAAGCTGCTGGAGCGGCAGCCCGTGCCCACCTTTGCGGTGCTGGAGCCCACACTTAAAAGCAAAGTGGCCAAGGACTCCCGCTCGGAGCTAAACCGGGCGGCCTTCCTAAAACGCATTCGGCGGGAAGACCAGTTCCTGGAAATTCCGGCTGCCAAGGCCTTGGTCCTGGCGCGGGCCGACACGGCCCTGGTGGCAGGCCGGTTCCGCTATGCGGCCCCCGCCGCACCCGCCAATCCGAAGAAAAACAAGGCCAACGCAGCCGATAACCTTGTGTTGTTCACCATCAAGCAGCAGCCTTACTACGTGAAGGACTTTCTGCAGTACGCGGCCCAGAACCAGCGCCCGCGCCCGGGGGCCCAGCCGGCCTTCGTGATGCAGCAACTTTACGATCAGTACGTGGACTTACGCCTGACCGACTTCGAGAAAAATTCGCTGGACACCAAGTACGAAGACTACCGGATGCTGGCCAAGGAGTACCGCGACGGTATTCTGTTGTTCCAGCTGATGGACGAGAGGGTGTGGACCAAGGCCATCGAGGATACCGTAGGCCTGAAAAAGTTCTTTGCCGCCAATCAAGACAAATATCAGTGGCCCCCCCGCGTTCAGGCCACCGTGGTAAGCGCTGCCACTCCCGGCCTACTGGCCCGCGCCCAGGCAGCTCTGAAAACCGGCCATTACCCCGTAAAAGGCGCTTTCAGGTCTGTAGCCTTCAAAGCCGGCACGGCTGCGCCCACCAAAAGTGGAGCCCTGGCCCTCGACAACCTGGCCCGCGCCCTAACCGCTGACACGGCCGCCACGGCCGTGTCCACGCTGCGCTCCCGTCGAGCCGAGCCGGCCAAGCTGGCCGCGCAACGCGCCGCTGTCATCTCTAACTATCTGATTGGCAAGGGTGTGCCGGCCCGCCGTGTGCGAACGGCGCTGTTGCCGGCCTCGGCCACTGGCGGCGACGCCCGGCTGGCCCTGACCACCACCAATCCCGCCGCCGTGGAAACCGCGCTTAACGAAGGCAACCCATTAGGTGTGCAAATTACGCAGCGCGTGTTTCAGAAAGGCGATAATAAGGCTGTGGACGAGGTGTTGGCCCGGGGCCCCGGAACCTACGCCGTGCAGAAAGACGGCCGCTACTACGCCGTCGCTGTCGCCCGCACCTTGCCCGCTGGCCCCAAAGCCCTGGCCGATACCCGCGGCCAAGCCACCAGCGACTATCAGATTTTTCTGGAGAAAGAATGGGTTGCCCAACTGCGCCAGCAATACCCCGTGCAGGTAAATCAGCCCGAAGTAGACAAGCTCATCACTAAGTAATCGGTTGTTTTTGATGACTGGTTTTCTGGACCACCGATTATTTAAGCTTTGGCCTACTGGCTGGGGCTTTTGGCAGCTGGGCAGTCTGCAACCAATGTGGGAAAGCCCATCTCCTTTTGTTACCGAAAGCCGGTTTATAGTGAAATTTACGAGCCGGTTCTGACGTTGTTGCCTTGACAACACCGGCGGCGGTAACTTTGTGGTTCGGTGTCAATCGTTATCCTTATCGTAGTAATTGCAAGTATGCGCAACCAATTGAATCGGTTCGCGGCAGCTGGGCTGTGCGCCCTGACCCTGCTGCTAGGCACCGCGCCCGTAGCCCACGCCCAGTTGGGCGTAGGCCGGCCCAAGGGCCAGGAACTACTCGACGGCATCATCGTAAAGGTGGACAACCAGATTGTGTTGCGCTCCGACGTGGAAAACATCTACGCCCAGGAAACTGAACGGGCACAAGGCAAACCTCTGGCCCCCGACCTGCGCTGTAAAATTTTGCAGAGCCTAGTGCTGAACAAACTCATGCTGGCCCGCGCCGATGTTGACTCGGTAACCGTCACCGACGTGCTAGTGAGTGGCGAATTAAACCGCCGCATGGCTTATTTCGTGCAGCAGGTAGGCTCGGAGAAAAAGCTGGAAGAATTGTACAACAAGTCGGCAAAGACGTTGAAAGACGACTTGCGGCCCCAAGTGAAGGAGCAGTTGGTGCAGCAGAAAATGCAGGAAACCATTACCGGCAAGCTGGCCGTGACGCCCCGCGAAGTCAACCAGTACTTTAATAAGATTCCCAAGGACAGCCTGCCCTACTACTCCACTGAAGTGGAAGTGGGTCAGATTGTGGTGCCCGCACAAGTGAACGAGCAGGCCAAGCAGGCCGCCATCGCCAAGCTTAACGATTTGCGAGCCCAGGTGCTGGCCGGTGCGAGCTTTGAGGAGCTGGCCAAAAAATATTCGGAGGACCCGGGCTCGGCCGCCCAAGGGGGCCTGCTGGGTTTTTTCAAGCGTGGCGAACTGGTACCGGAGTACGAAGCCGCATCGCGCAAGCTGGAGCCGGGGCAAATGTCGCCGGTGGTGCAGTCGCAGTTCGGCTTTCACCTAATTCAATTCATTGAGCGCAAAGGCGATAGCTACTCCACACGCCATATCCTGCTAAAGCCCGTTACGGGCACGGCCGATGCAAGCGCGTCTGCTAAGAAGCTTACGCGCTTGCGCACCCAGATTTTGTCTGACAGCATCAGCTTCGCCAAAGCCGCCAAAGACAACTCCAGCGATAAAACCAGCGCTAGCAACGGCGGCTTGTTTGCCAATCGCCAGGACGGCGGCTCACGCCTGCCACTCGACAAGCTCGACCCGGCCATTTTCTTCACCATCGACACCATGAAGGTCGGCCACATCACCCCACCCCTGCCCTATCGCACCGACGACGGCAAGGATGCCATGCGTATCCTGTGGTTGAAATCGAACACTGCTCCTCACCAAGCCAACCTCAAAGACGACTACCAGAAAATCGCCGCCGCCGCCCTCAATGAGAAGAAAAGTAAGGCCCTGGACGAGTGGTTCGTAAAAAACCGCGGCACGGTGTACTTGGAAGTGGCTCCCGAGTACGCGCAGTGCAAAGTGCTGGACGTGCAACTGTGACGCCGCCCGTCGTGCCGACGGAAGGAGTGTCTTATCGCGGCTGCCTTCGTTTATTTCTTTAACACCAACGGCGCGGACGTGCGAAAGTCCTTCGCAAGCTCGGGACGACCTTTCTTAATTAATGCCTGCATTCGCTAACGACAAAGAAGCCGCCGACTCGCTTGCGGCCGCTTACCAAACGCTACGCCGCGAAATCGGCAAGGTCATCGTGGGGCAGGACGAGGTGGTGCGGTTGGTGCTCACGGCCGTGTTTGCCCAGGGCCACTGCCTGCTGGTAGGCGTGCCGGGCTTGGCCAAAACCCTGCTCATCCAAACCATTGCTGACGTACTGGACCTGTCGTTCAACCGCATCCAGTTCACGCCCGACCTGATGCCCAGCGACATCGTGGGCTCGGAAACGCTGACCCAGCAGCGCGAGTTTCAGTTCGTCAAGGGGCCCATCTTCGCCAATCTCGTGCTGGCCGACGAAATCAACCGTACGCCACCCAAAACCCAGGCCGCGCTGCTCGAAGCCATGCAGGAATACGGAGTTACCGTGGCCGGACAGCGCTACCCGCTCGCCCGCCCGTTCTTCGTGCTGGCCACCCAAAATCCCATCGAGCAGGAAGGTACTTACCCGCTGCCCGAGGCCCAACTCGACCGCTTCATGTTCAACGTGCAGCTGGGCTACCCCAGCTATGTCGAGGAGCTGAACATCGTCAAAAGTACCACCACCGACCGCCAGTTGTCGGTAAACAAAGTGCTGACAGCCACCCAAATTCAGGACTACCAAGGCCTGGTGCGCCGCGTGCCCGTAGCAGACAACGTGATAGAGTACGCGGTGGGCCTCGTTCACAAAACCCGCCCCACAGGCGAGCGAGCCGCTCCCCGCGCCCAGCAGTTGCTCGAATGGGGCGCAGGGCCCCGGGCCTCGCAATACCTCGTGGTAGCAGCCAAGTGCAACGCCTTGCTGTCGGGCAAGTATTCGCCCGACATTGAAGATGTGCGCGCCGTGGCCCTGCCCATCTTGCGCCACCGCTTGGTGCGCAACTTCAAGGCCGAAGCCGAAGGCGTGACGGTGGAACAGATTATTAAAGAATTACTCTGAGGCACGAATTATGAGTTGGGATTGTAGGTCGTCCTTCGATGACGCCTGTCTTTCCTATTCATAGCTACTAATTGCTAACCCAATAACTACACGAAGTGGAAGCCCAAGCTTACTACCAGCAATTTGAGCGCAACCTGCGCATCATCCTCGATGCCCTGGCCGCCGGGCTCGACCTGCGTACGACGGCACTGGCAACCAGCCTGCCTATCGAGGTATACGTGCTGTGCGAAGTGCTGAACCAGGGTGCCGGCGAACACTTCCGCTTGACGACCGAGGGCGTGGCACGGCTGACCGAGTTTCAGCAGCAGCTCATGCAGCATGAGGGGCCCGCCCTAGCAGCTATCCAACAAATCCTGGCCGACAAGCGGGCCCTGATGCAAACGCCCGAGGGCCGCGTGCTGACGAAGGAAATGCTCATCCGCCGCCTCGAATTTTTCAACGAAGCCGCCCGCCAAGTGAATGTGATGCGCACCCAACATACCTTGGGCAGCCCCCGGCAGTACGCCGAGCAGTAGCATAGCTTTTGAGGCACAGAAGCCGG
>JANPOR010000344.1:0-4947 GCA_031428075.1 Hymenobacter sp.
AAAATAGGCGCTACAGTGAGCAAAACTTTACAAGCACCGTGCCAAGCCTGAGCCCGAAACTATGGGAGCCATCAGAACATAGCTTGGCTCGCGGCACCAACGATGCTAACACCCCCGCCAACCGGCGCTATTGCTCGGCCACGAGTAGCTGCACGTCCACGTTGCGGCCGTGATCGTCGGCGCAGGATACCTTCACGTGGCCGTTGGGCGGACGGAAAAACACCCGCTCGGTGGCCTCGGCGGCCCGCACAAACCGGTCGTTCACGTACCAGAACACCCGCCGCACCTCAGGGCCCGCTGCGCAGCTGAGCAATAATTGCTGCTTTTCGCCCCGGTTGAGCAAGTACTCGGCGTTGGGTAGGGGCGAGGTGATGGCTAGGGGCGGGGCCGCGCCATCGTCGGGACCCCGCACGAGGCGGCAGGCGGGGTTGTGCAGTGGCAGGCGCTGGATGGGCAGGCCCTGCGCCGCCCGAAACGCCAGTACCTCGGGTAGCGGGTTGGGGTAGAGCTGCCGCCGGTAGCCGCTGGCCGGCACGCAGGCGCGGCAATAGCTCAGGGACCCATCGCCCGATACCAGCACTTCCATTTGATGTTCGCAGTGCCGGGTCGACGACACGCCGGGCAGGTAGTAATCCAAAATTTGGTTGGGGCAGTACTCGCCTGGCACCAGCCCGCTTTCGCCGCAGACCAGCCGAAAATCGAGGCTGGCTGGGGGTACGGCCCAGCCGTTGGGCGAGTTGTAGGCCAGGGCGTTGAATAAGTCAAATAGCAAGGGCGTGGCCACATCCGCCCCCGTCAGGGCCGGGCTGCCTTGCCCGTTGAAATTGCCCACCCAAACGCCGATGGTATAGTCGCGGTTGTAGCCCAGGCTCCAGGCGTCGCGGCGGCCGTAGCTAGTGCCGGTTTTCCAGGCGATTTTGGGTAGGTGCAAGCTGTTTTCGTAGCCCAAGGGCAGATCGGGGCGGGTGCGCCGGGCGAGAGTTTCGTTGATGAGGAAGGCAGCGGCGGGAGAAAGGATGGTTGAGCCTTGAGGCAAGGATTTTGGGCTATTACTGTCGATGGTCAAGTAATTTATGGGTGCATACTGCCCTCCGTTGGCCAAGGCCGCGTACAACCCCGTCAGTTCTTCCAGCGTGGCCCCGCAGCCACCCAGGATGATGCTCAGGCCCAGGTGTGGAGCGGCGCGGACTACGGCATGGAAACCCGCCTGGCGTAGCTTGTCGGTGAAGGCTGGCACACCCAGCTCGGCTAGCACGCGCACGGCGGGGATGTTGAGCGAGTACACCAAGGCCTTCTCTACGGTCACTTCGCCCTGGCAATTCTTGTCGAAATTCTCAGGGCGGAAGCCGTTGAAATTGGTGGGCACATCGGGTAGCTTCAGTTTGGGCGTCACGAGGCCCTGGTCCAGGGCCAGGCCATAAAGCAGCGGCTTGAGTGTGCTGCCCGGAGAACGCACGGCCCGCACGCCGTCCACTTGGCCTAGATCGGCCGCGTCGCGGAAATCGGAGGAGCCCACGTAGGCTTCCACGGCGTGGGTGTGGTTGTTCACGACCAGCACGGCGGCCTGCGTGATGCCCAACTCGCGCAGGCGGCGCACGTAGTTCAGCGTTAGGTCTTCGGCCTTGGCCTGGGGGCCCCGGCGCAGCGTGGAGCGGATGATGGGCTGGCCGGGAAATTGCGTCATCAGCAGCCGCGCGAGGTGCGGGGCCAGGGTGGGGGGGGCATGGCGCTGGGCGTCGAGCGGTTCGGCCAGGGCATCTTCAATGTCTTGGTTGGGGAAGAGGTGGGCGGCTTGCATCCGGCGCAGCCAGTGATTGCGCTCAGCCAGAATTTGCGGATTGTTTTTGCCCAGCACCAGCACGCGTGGCTGGTTGGGGATGATGGCCAAGGCCACGGTCTGGGCCAGCGAGAGGTAGTCGGGTGGCTGCTGGAAGTAGAGCAGTGCGGCCGACTTCACACCCTCGATGTTGCTGCCGTAGGGCACCAGGTTGAGGTATAGCTGCAGAATTTCGGCCTTGCTGTAGTGGGCTTCCAGCTGCACAGCGCGCAGCATTTCGAGGGTCTTGTTGCCGAACGTGCGCTCCTTAGGTTCCAGCAATCGGGCCACTTGCATGGTGATGGTGCTGGCCCCTGTAGTGCGTCCGTGCCCGAATAAGTTGCGTCCCGCCGCCTGCACAATGGCCACTGGATTCACCCCGAAATGATAGCGGAAATACCGGTCTTCCTTGTAGATGATGGCCCGCTGCAACGCGGGCGTTATCTCTATCAGCTCGGTTTTCATTCGCCACTTCTGCGTCGGGTTCAAAAAAGCGTGGAGGACCGAGCCGTCGGCCGCCGTTACCAGCGGCGAGTATTGGGGCGCGGGTGGCAGCGGAAATAGCTGGTCGAGTAGCCCGGCGGACCCGGCCACGAACAGCAGCGCCAGCAGGCCCCGGCGCAGCCACGGACACCGGCCAAAGCCAGTCCACCAACGAACAACCCGCTGTCTCATGGCTGCGAGGCCCCCACGGCCGGCAGCTGCCAGCCCTTGCCCACCCAGCGCAACACCGCCCGCTGCCACCCCGGCCGCTGCCGAAACCGCGCCTTTTCTTCGGCTAGCGCGGGCACGCTGAGGGCCCCGGCGCGAGCCTGCCAGGTGGCTAATGACTGGGGCCCTGGCGCGGCGAAAAGCTCGTCTAGTACCGGCCGGATTTCTTTCAAGTTCCAGTAGTGGTACACCCACGGCGCAGCCTCGCGTACCACGCCCGCCCTTGCTAGCACTACGCTGAAGGCCAGCTGTTCCATCACGTGCTTGGGGTAAAGGCGGAATAGTTGTTCGGTGAGGGTGAGCACCTCGGCCAGCAGCGGCGCGTCGGCGCTGCGCAGGCCGAGTACGCCGGCATTGTACATGCGCGTATCGGGCGCAATGGGCCCCCCAGCCAGGGCCGTGCGGCCGGTGTCCTGGAGTAGGGCGCGGTTGATTTTGCGGTTCAGCGGGTTGCCGTCGCGCAGGCGGCCTTCGCTGATGTGCATGAACCGCTCCTGTTTCGTGATGACGGCAAAAATTTCGCTAGGTGGCTTCAGGAAAACTGTGTCGGTATCGACGTACAACAAATTGCCGGCGTAGCGCGCGGCGGCGTGCTGCAACACCTTGATTTTGACTCGGTGCACGAAGTCGATTTCGCCGCGCCATTCCTGCCACTGCGCCGGCTCGATCTGGACGTATTGCACGGCTCTCGCCTCGCCCAGCATGGCCCGGAAGTGGGCCGGGTTATCGGTGTAAACCAGCACGGTGGCCCCGTCGTGCTGCCGCAAATAGGAGAGAATACTGAATAACGCTTCGTTCAGGATGGCGGGGCTGCCGTAGGCTTGGTAAAGAATAAAATTGGCCATGTGGTGCAAGTTAGGGCGGTGTGCGGGGCCGCTGGCACGGGGCAGAGCCCCGCGCTATTTTCGCTTTCCGCTACTTCACCCGCACCACGCCGGCGCCGTTATAGGAGTGATACTCGCCGTTGTACATGGCGTCGGCGCTGATGGGGCCCAGCTTGAAGGTGCCTTTACTGACGGCGCGGGCCATGTAGTAGAATGACTTAGGCTTGCCGGTGGCGGTGGTGAACAGGTTAAGCCGGTCGTCACGCACGTCGAGGTAATCGGGCGTGGCGGCGTCTTTGGCCCAGGTGATTTCGTGGACGGCCCCGATGCGCGGGTTCTCGATTTCGAGGCCGGCGGGGAGTAGGTCGGTGATGGCTACGTTCTTCACCTCGCCGGCCGCGTCGGCGGTTTGCAGCGTGATTTTCACCACTACCAAATCGTTCTGGGCGAAGGTAGGGGCCCCCAGCGGCCGGCCGTCGCGGGTGAGGAACTGGCGGCGCACTTTCAGGTAGGAATCTTCCTCGCGGACGGGCGCGGTGGGTGAGATGCCCGACGCTTCCCAGAAGTAGTACAGGTTGCCGCGCCCAGCGGTGCGCAGGCTCAGGTTGTGGTTGGCCACGTTGCCCACGGTGAGGTCCTGGCCGGTGAAGTTCCCTATCGATTTACCGTCGGAAAACAGGGCCCCGGTGGCGGTGCTCTTGGCGTTTTGGCGGGCAATTTTGCCCAGGGCCAGCAGGGCGAAGGCGGTTTCCTGGGTGTTGAGGTAGCCGGCCTGCTTCACCTGGCGGCTGAGCTGGCGGGCCAGCACGAGCACCTGCGGGTTGGTGGGGTCGGTGGCGAGCAGGGCGTTCAGCACCACGCCCTCGTCGCGGATGGGCGAGTAGAACGAGCCGTCGAGGGCCCGGCCGGCGGCGGTTTCGCCCCCGAACTGGGCGGGCAGCAGCTCGCGGAACTGCCGCTGGTTGCCGAGCAGGCCCTGGGTGCAGGCCAGCAGAAACTTCGAATCCTGGGCTAGCTGGGCGCGGTTGGCGCGGTAGTAGTTCAGGGCCACGGCGTCCTGGCGGCCGGCCAGGGCCAGCACGTAGAGCGAGTAGGCGATTTCCTTCTTGGCGATGGTTTTTTCGCGGGCGATGTTGTTTACATCAAAATAGCGGTAGGGCTCGGTTTCGCGCTTTTTCAGGCGGAACTGCATATAGCCCAGCACCTTGTCGAGCGTCGTTTTATTGACCGCGAAGCCGGCCTGCCGGGCTTCGAGCAGGAAGTGGGCGGCGTAGGCCGTGGCCCACCAGTTGTCGTAGTCGCCGCCCGGCCAGTAGCTCAGGCTGCCATTGTAGAGCTGCATCGCCTCAATCTTGCGGATGGCCTCCTGCACGTGGTAGTTGGGGTTATAGCGCTGATTCTTAGCCGCGGCGCCGGTTTTCTGCTGCAAAGTGGCCGCCAAATCGCCGTAGTACAGCTGCGGAAATGCGGCCGACACGGTTTGCTCCAGGCAGCCGTAGGGGTACTGCAGCAGATAGCGCAAGTCCTTGCTGAACTCCGTGATCGGCGAGCGGATAAGCACCAGCCGGATGGTGAGCGAAGCAGGCAGGAAGTCGC
>JANPOR010000345.1:0-3569 GCA_031428075.1 Hymenobacter sp.
TGCGCAAAATGATGCGTACTATGAACAAGATGGCTCAAACTAAGGGCGGCATGGCCCAGATGGCCAAAATGATGGGTGGCCTAAAAGGGGGCCCCGGTGGCATGATGCGCTAGCTCGACACTAGTAGGCGGGGAATAAAAAAAGGAGCGGCCGGGAATTTTTTCCCGGCCGCTGCGTTGATCCGTCCGTGAAAGAATAGTTTTTTAAGGTGTTTTGGTTTAAAAAGTCCGGCTTCTTTGGAGTCGGACTTTTTTCATGCCTTGATGGTCATAGAATGGATTCTATAAATGCGTGTCGAACCTCGGCGCTGTGCCGCAGTACCCATGATTCTGCGGGGTGGCGCCGAGGCTTTTTGCCGGACTACTGGTTCTACTGGAAGGGCATATGCTCCCCAATACCGATAGCGGCTACGCTAGACGCGGCCAAGCAAAGAATCGATTATCACGCCAGCAAAATCGTTGAGGATTGCAAACCTGCAAGCCTCAGCCGGCGCACTGGACAATTTAATCCAGAGTCATACCCGGTCCGCGCCTTCCGGGCGCTTTGTCTTGGCGAAAGTCGCTACATTGAGCCCTTTACTGCCTTAAACAGCACCTTTTTACGGAACACTCGCAATGGGACGGCCCGCTTAGGGCCCGCTTAACCAAATGCTGCCAGCCGATACATCCGGGGAAAAACTACTCAATAAGCTCAACGTAATGCTATGAAAAACGAACAAATTTATATGTTGTTTAAACGGTTGCTCGTGGCCGCTCTAGTTGCGCCCGGCGCCTTGGCGCCAGTGGTTTCTGTAAGGGCCCAAGGCGGTGCGGCACCCAACGGGGCACATGACCTGCCGGGGCCCAAAAGATCTGAAAATCGTAAAAATGAAGTAATTGTACGGGGCGCGCAGACAAAAAGCGACGCGTCCGATAACCCATTCCTATCAGCCAGCAACCTGCCGTACCATGCTCCGGCATTCGATAAGATAAAGAATGCGGATTTCATGCCGGCCCTGGAATCGGGCATGAAACAGCAATTGGAGGAGGTGCAGAAGATTGCGGATAACCGCCAAGCGCCAACCTTCGACAACCCGCTCGTGGCCCTGGAAAAAAGCGGCCAGCTGTTGAGGCGGGTCGGCAACGTGTTTAGCCTGCTAACCGGGGCCAACACCGACCCTGAGCTGCAAAAGACGCAGCAAGCGTTGGCGCCCAAGCAAGCCGCGGTGCAAGATGCCATCTACCTCAATCCCGCCTTGTTTAAGCGCGTAGAAGCTGTTCATAACGCCCGCGCCAAGCTCAAGCTGGACGCCGAGTCGAAGCGATTAGTCGAATATTATTACCAGAAATTCATACTAGCGGGTGCCAAGCTCTCGGCCGCCGATAAGGCCAGCATTAAAAGACTCAACGGGGAAGAAGCTTCGTTGCGGGCTAAGTTTACCAACCAATTGCTGGCCGCCAACAAAGCCGGGGGCCTAATGGTGGACAACCAGGCGCAACTAGCGGGCTTGGGCCCCGACGAGTTGGATGCGCTGGCCCAAAATGCCAAAGCGAATAAGTTAGACGGCAAGTGGCTGTTATCGCTACAGAATACCACCCAGCAGCCCCTGCTGCCGTCGCTCACCGACCGCCGGGTGCGCGAAAAGCTGTTCGACGCCTCGTGGAACCGGGCGGAAAAAGGCGATTCCAACGACACCCGGCACTTGGTTGGGCGGCTCGCGCAGTTGCGGGCCGACAAAGCAAAATTGATGGGGTATTCGAATTATGCGGTTTGGAAACTGCAGGATCAGATGGCCCAAACGCCAGAGGCGGTAAACACCTTCTTGGCCAAGTTGGTGCCGGCGGCTACAGCGAAGGCAAAAGCGGAAGCAGCCGACATCCAAAGCCTCATCGATAAGCAAAACGGCGGATTCAAGCTCCAGCCCTGGGACTGGAATTTTTACGCCGAACAGGTGCGCAAAGAAAAATATGGCCTGGAAAACAGCGAGATAAAGCCGTATCTGGAGTTGGACAACGTGTTGCAGAACGGCGTTTTCTACGCGGCCAATCAGCTCTACGGGCTCACGTTTAAGGAGCGGCACGACTTGCCCGTTTACGAAAAGAACGTCCGGGTTTTCGAGGTGTTCGACCACGACGGCAGCGCCCTCGGCTTGTTCTACTGCGATTACTACAAGCGCGACAACAAATCGGGCGGCGCGTGGATGAGTAATATGGTGGGCCAGTCGAAGCTATTCGGCACTAAGCCCGTGGTGTACAACGTGTGCAACTTTACGCAGCCCGCGGCTGGGCAGCCGGCCCTCATCAGCTTTGCCGACGTGACCACCATGTTCCACGAATTCGGGCACGCGCTGCACGGCCTGTTCGCCAGCCAGCGCTACCCCAGCTTGTCCTCGCCCAACGTAGCCCGCGATTTCGTCGAATTTCCTTCGCAGTTCAACGAGCACTGGGCCCTCGACCCGCAGGTGCTGAAGCACTACGCCGTGCATTACCAAACCAAAGCGCCCATGCCCCAGGCGCTGGTTGACAAAATCAAAAGAGCGGCCACCTTCAACCAAGGCTATGCCTTAACGGAGGCCCTATCGGCCGCCGCCCTCGACCTGCAATGGCACACCCTGCTGGCCGGCGGCGCCCCCCAGGACGTGGATAAATTTGAAGCCGAGGCTCTCCAGAAAACGGGTCTGGCGCTGCCGCAGGTACCACCGCGTTACCGGTCCAGCTATTTCCAGCACATCTGGAGCAACGGCTACGCTGCCGGGTACTACGCCTACGCTTGGACCGAGATGCTGGACGACGACGCGTTTGCCTGGTTTCAGGAAAACGGGGGCCTGACGCGGGCTAACGGGCAGCGGTTCCGCGACATGATTTTATCGCGCGGCAACACGGTGGAGTACGGCCAGATGTACCGGAATTTTCGGGGCCGCAACCCCGACATTACGCCGATGTTGCAAAAACGGGGGCTAGTGGCCCAATAAGGAGAATTCCGCGCGCAGCGCCAACTACGTAGTTCAGTGAAACGGCGAGGTCTTTACTAGGTCGGTTCTGGCTTTTGCCACAAGCGCATTAATGGTCAAAATACGGCTTAAGCGAAAGCGTCACGGCTGGACAAGCCCCTGGGCAGCTCGGGGAGAGAGGCCCGTAAACCAGCTGTCGGCCATAGCGACTGGCAATGGGCTTAGCTGGAGCCCTGCGCTAGCTAAGCCCATTGCCAGTCGCTAGTGCACTATGCGCAACTCGTAGCCCGCAGGCGGCCCGGGCACCGACCAGGCCCCTACGCGGCTGGGGCCATAGCCAAGGTTGACCTTTACCCACGCGTCGCGCGCCGGCAATAGCTCCATGATTTCCTGTCGTAGGCGGTCAAGGTCTTCGCGCAAGGCACGCTGCTTTCGCTCATCGGCCCGCTCGAAGCTGTCCGTGGCGAGGCGCTGCTCAACGCCGGCGGGCGTAATAACGCGGGGCCCTGGGCTCCGCCGGGGCTCGTTAACGCCGGTCTGGTAGGCCGTGCGCAAAGCTTTTTCGGCTTGTAAATAGGCCTTCACCTTTTCTTCGAGCGGTTCGAGGTCGGAAGCGAGGTAGTCGAGGTTTGAAGCCATT
>JANPOR010000346.1:0-3452 GCA_031428075.1 Hymenobacter sp.
AACCAATTATTAAAGCATTCTGCGGTGTAACTCAGCAATTGGCGCTGCTCTTGTTGCTAGCCGCCCAACTGAGCGCGCGGGCCCAAACGATGCCTGCCGACACCACCCACCGGACCCGTGTGGTGGCACTTGATACCGTGGCCGTGGCCCCGGTGGCCGTTGATACCCAAGGCTGGTTGTTGCTCGACGCCGACATCCGCCAAGAGCTGGGCGGGGCCGTGGCCAACATGTACAACTTCAAGTACGACCGCGCCGAAAAGCAGTTCCGTTCGCTGCGCCGACGCTACCCGCAGCACCCCATGCCGTACTTCCTGCTGGGCCTGAACGTGTGGTGGAAGATGATGCCCAGCAACCTCACCGACCCCAAGTACGACCGCCTTTTCCTGGCGTACATGGACACGGCTATCGCTCAGGCCAAGCGCCGCTTCGACGCCGACGGCCGCAACTATGAGGCCTGCTTTTTCCTCGCCGCTGCCTACGGGTTCTAGGCCCGGCTCTACGGCCAGCGCAACGCCCTGGCCAAGGCCGGCCTGTGCAGCAAGCGGGCCCTGGGCTATATCGAGCGCAGCCGCGAGGCCAACGGCCTCAGCCCTGAGTTCCTTCTCGGCCAGGGCCTGTTCAACTACTACGCCGACCTCGTTGGCGAGCAGCACCCGTGGCTAAAACCCGTTCTGATGTTTTTCCCGAAGGGCGACCGCGCCCTAGGCCTCCAGCAGGTGCGCACCGTGGCCGAACGGGGCTTCTACGCCCGCACCGAAGCCCGCATCCAGTTGATCGACATCCTGGAAAACGCCCGCGAAAAGAACGCGCCGGGGGCCCTGCAAGTCTGCGAGCAGCTCGCCCGCGAATTTCCTGACAACGCCTACGTGCAGCGCGAGTACGCCAAGCTATGCTTCTTGAGCGGTAACGTGGCGCAGTACGTGCAAACCAGCCAGCAGCTGCTCGACAAAATCAACCGCGGCCTGCCGGGATTCGAGGCCACCAGCGGCCGCTATGCCGCCTATTACCTGGGCTACTACCACCAGTTTTGGCACCGCGACTTGGCCCAGGCCAAAGACTATTATCTGCGCTGCATCGTGTTCGCCGAAACCAGCAGCCAAACCCAGCAGCGCTATTATCTCTACGCCAACGGAAACCTAGCTAAAATCGCCATCGAAGAGCACGACGAGTTCGCCGCCCGCCGCTATTACCAGGCCGTAGTCGACCACGCCGACCGCAAGCTGCCCATGCGCGCCGAAGCCGAAAAGTACCTGCGGCCCCGTAAAACACGCTAAGGCTGGGGCCGAACAGGGCCCCACGCGCCGCTACTTCAGCAGCTCGTGCAGCACCGTCTGCATCGAAAACGTTCGGTTGCCGGCCTGCTGCACCATCAGTGAGTTGGGCGAGTCGAGCACGGCGTCGGACACCTCTACGTTGCGGCGCACGGGCAGGCAATGCAGGAATTTGGCGTCGTTCGTAAGAGCCATGTGCTCCGGTGTGAGCATCCAGGCGGGGTCGTCGCTCAGCACCTGGCCGTAGTCGAGGAAGCTGCTCCAGTTTTTAGCTTGCACGTAGTCGGCTCCTGCCAGGGCTTTGCGCTGGTCGTACTCGATGCGTGCGCCTTTCGTGAATTTGGGGTCCAGCTCGTAGCCCTTGGGGTGAGTGATAACGAAATCGACCCAGTCGATTTCCGAGAACCAGTCACAGAAGGAATTGGGCACGCACTGGGGCAGGGCGCGCACGTGCGGGGCCCAGGTGAGCACCACTCTCACGCGCTCCTTCTGCTTAGTTTCGGCCACCGTGATAAGGTCGGCAAATGACTGCAAGGGGTGCAAGGTGGCGCTTTCCAGGCTGATTACGGGCACGGTAGCGTATTGCAGAATCTTGTTGAACACGACTTCGCCGTAGTCTTCCGCCTTGTCCTTGAGCGTAGGAAAGGTGCGCACGCCCAGCACGTCGCAGTACTCACTCATCACCGCAATAGCGTCCTTGATGTGCTCCTGGGTGCCGCCGTTCATCACCGCGCCGTCGGCCATTTCCAAGGTCCAGGAGTCGGCCCCGGCGTTGAGCACCCAGGCTTGCGCGCCCAGGTTATAAGCCGCCTTCACCGAACTGAGGCGGGTACGCAGGCTGGGGTTGAAGAAGATGAGGCCGACGGTTTTGTTGCGTCCGATGTGCTGGTAGCCGTAGGGATTGGCCTTGATTTCCAAGGCTTGTTGCAACAGGGCTTTGTAGTCGCCTGCATCCGTGAAGGAGGTGAAGTTTTTCATGGTTTCTCTCAGAGGAAAAGAACGTCATGCTGAGCGAAGTCGAAGTATCTCTACCGCTTCGTTGAGTAGATATTCACTTTTTTTTATTACTTGAATCTTAGTAAGATTTTTAGGCGGTGGTCTAATTTAGGGTGAGCAGTGTAACTTTGGGTATGGTTACGACGCAACATTTATGTGGCGCATGTGGCAGTAAATAAATTCGACGCAACGGTAGCAGCCAGGGCCACGCCAAGTACCCGTGCAAGGCGTGTGGGCACCAAGCCCGGTTTGTGCCTGCGGCCGTGGGCAAGGCCGCGCAGTACGCGCAGGTCGACCGGCTCTTGCTGGAGCGCAACTCCCAGCGCAGCATCGGGCGCGTGACCGGCGTGGCCCGCATGACGGTGGCGGGCCGGATAAAAAAAGCCTTATCGAACCCGCCGCTGCTGCTCCGGTTGCGGCCAAAACGGGCGCAACGCCAGCGGTGGGAGGCGCTCGAACTTGAGGAGATGTGGACCTTCGTGGGCCGCAAAAAGCGCAAAGTCTGGCTTTGGCTGGCCGTCGAACGGGCCAGCCGGCGCATCGTGGCCTGGGTGCTGGGCCAGCGCGATGGCGCCACGGCCCGGCGGCTGTGGCAGGCCCTGCCCCGCCGTTACCACCGCCACTGCTGGTCCTTCACCGACCGCTGGGAATCTTATGTCGGCGCATTGCCCCGCTGGCAGCACCGGCGCTGTCCTAAAGGAAGCGGCGGCACCAGCATCGTCGAAGCGGTCACTTGTTCCTTGCGTCAACGCTGCGGCGTACTTGTCCGCAAATCCTGTTCGTTTAGCAGGTCGCTGGAGATGCATCAGGCCCGAATTAAAATCGTCATTAACCGCTACAATATCATCTTAAATTAGACCGCCGCCCCATTTCGTTCTTACGTTGCGCTTCACCTCCGGCCCCTCTCCAAAAAGGGGAGGGAAGCCACGGCGGTACGGGTGAGAAAAGCCAAGACTAAAATCTAGAAGCTAGTCTCCCTCTCCTTTTCGGAGAGGGGCCGGAGGTGAGGCGCACCGTCAGGCGGTCACGGAAACCAACGAATACAGCGCCTGCAAAAACCGGTCAACCTCCGCCTTTGTGATATTCAGCGGCGGCAGCAGCCGGAGCACCGTGGGATCCGAAGCGTTACCCACGAAAATGTGAAATTCCGACAGCAACTTGTCGCGCACATCCTTGATGGGGAAG
>JANPOR010000347.1:0-1560 GCA_031428075.1 Hymenobacter sp.
GTTTTGTCCTCGAAATGAATTCACCAACAGTGTCACGTTGTAACGAAAACCCTAAGTTAAACCCGGAGGTGGATGTCCCCTATCTACTGTCCCACACTTTTTGATACTTTCCACCCTTGCTCATGCTCTGCATCGCCCCGAGCGACTGTCAGGTGCCGCAATTTTTGATGCTTGTCGGCAAAGGCCACATTATTTGCAACCCCAGAACACCTTGTCTATAATGCTAATAATTTAAGTCTTGTGGTTAAAATTCGGCTCGCAAACCATACTGCTGCACTGCTACACGCTGGCCGCTGCCGCTGCTAGCGCTGGCAAATAGGGCATCGAGGGTGGCGGCATTTTCCCAGGATTCGCGCGCCGTGACGAAGGCTCCGGCCGGGGCCAGATTCAGGCTGAGCGCCCGCAGCGCCTCGGCTTCGGCCCGGAAGCCGTTTACGGCAGCTACGGGTACCGTTTCGGTGGGTACGTCCCAGCCGGTGCCCCGTTTCAGCCCGAGGGCGGGCACCAGGCCATTGGCAAAATTATTGGAATAAGTAGTTTCGATGATGCCTTGGTCGCCAATAATTTGGGCTTGGCGGTGGGCGGCGGTGCTCAGGCTGCACGCAATCTGGGCCAGCGCCCCGCTGGGGTATTCAAGGGTGCCGACTACCGTGGCATCCACGCCTCCTGGCGTCCAGCGGGCGCTGGCCGTGGCCCAGACGGGGGCTTCGCCGATGGCCATGCGGGCCAGGCTAACGGGGTAGCACCCGGCATCGAGCAGGCCGCCCCCGCCCAAGACCGGGTGCTGGCGAATATCGGCCGGGTCGGCCAGCAGGAAGCCGATGCTGGCCCGCACCATCTGCACCCGCCCGATGGCACCGGCCCGCAGTAAATTGTTCATTTCCAAGGTTTGAGGTTGAAAGCGGAACGGGACGGCCTCCATCAGGTGCCGCTGCTGGCGGTGGGCAACGGCCTGCATTGCTGTGACTTCAGCTGCGGTCAGGCCCAGCGGCTTTTCACAGAGTACATGTTTACCCGCTACCAGCGCCCGCGTGCTCCACTCGGCGTGCAGGCTGTTGGGTAGGGCCACATAGATAGCATCCAGGTCGGGGTCTTGCAGCAGCTCGGCGTAGGAGCCGTAGGCGCGGGCAATGTCCAACTCCTGTCCAAAGGCCGTAGCCTGGGCCAGGGTGCGACTCGCCACGGCGGCCACCATCACATCGGGCGAAGGCCGGACACCGGCAACAAACGCCCGCGCAATACGCGCCGTCCCCAGAATGCCGTAGCGGAAAGGAATGAGTGAGTTCATAAGGATAAGTAGTGGGATAGTTGAAAGGGACCTTTATTGTGCTTGTAAAATGGTTTGCTTTCAACGGGCCACCCCGCCGGGGCTAAGAGTGCGCGGGGTCTAATCTGTTGATTTTTGATCCATTAAACCTTGTTCGTTCCTAGCCATTCCCGTTGCCAGCAGCCGGCCCAGCAGCTTACCCTGGATTTCGAGCAGTTCGGGGGTGCGGCGCAGGGCTTCGGCTAAGGACAGGGGCTCGGTGAGGATGGACGTGGCGAAGCGCACGTTGGGGT
>JANPOR010000348.1:0-2346 GCA_031428075.1 Hymenobacter sp.
GTGCGCTTCACCGTGACGAGGCGGAAGCGCACGCCCGACGGCTTCGCTCCCAAAAAATACGCCCTCACCCTGGGCATCAAGGTCGCCCGCCACGCCCGTTTGCTCTTCACCGACGCCGACTGCATTCCGGCCACTAACCAGTGGCTGCGCCTGATGCAGCGTGGCTTTGGGGCCCCCGGAGCCCTGGCCGGCCTGGTGCTCGGCTTCTCGGGCTACGCCGAGGGCCCCGGGCTGCTCAATCGTCTCATCCGCTACGAAACGCTGCTGACGGCCGCCCAATACCTCAGCTTTGCTTGGCGCGGGCGGCCCTACATGGGCGTGGGGCGCAATTTGGGCTACACCCGCACCGCTTTCGAGGCCACTAAAGGCTTTGCCAGCCACATCCGCCGCCTCAGCGGCGACGACGACCTGCTGGTGCAGGATGCGGTGGCCCGGGGCCGCCGCGCCGCCGTGGTGGCCGATTCGCCCGCCCACACCCTGAGCGAGCCCGCCGCCACGTGGCCCGCCTGGTGGGCCCAGAAACGCCGCCACCTCTCGGCCGGCAGCCGCTACCGCCCGGCCGACCGCTGGCGCATCGGAGCCTTCGTGCTAGCCAACGTGCTTGGCTATATGCTTACTCTGAGACTGGTATTTTTGCCTGAACTTTGGGTACCTTTAGCGGTTATTTGGTTCCTTCGAACCGCTGTGCTAATGCAGGTATACGGCTTGCTGGGTCGGCGGCTGGGGCAGCCGCTACGTACTGCCTGGCTACCACTACTCGATGGCCTTTACTTCACCCAATACGTTACCATCAGTTTTTCCTTGCTATTCAAGCGTCCTCTTCGATGGAAGTAAATAACCAAGATATTCAAAAGCAGTTCTCCGCCAAAGCCAAGCACGACTTCAAGCTTATCCGCGCCGCCGTGGACCAGGGCGACGAGAAGGCCTACGCGGAGCTGATGCAGATTTACAAAAAGCCCGTGTACCACGTGGTGCTGAAAATGGTGCGTAACCAAGACGACGCCGAAGACCTTACCATCGAGGCTTTCGCCAAAGCGTTCAAGAACCTGCACAAGTTCAACCCCGAGTACGCCTTCAGCACCTGGCTCTTCCGCATCGCTACCAATAACTGCATCGATTTCATTCGCAAGAATAAAATCAAAACCATGTCCATCGACTCGGCCATCAAGGTTGATAACGGCGATGAAATCACCATCGATTTCCGCGACAATGACCTGAACCCGGCCGAGCACGCCATGCGCAACCAGAAAATCGAAATCATGCGCCACGTCGTCTCGCGCCTGCCCGATAAGTACCAGCGCCTCGTGTCGCTGCGCTACTTCGACGAGCTGAGCTACGAGGAAATTGCCACCGAATTAAAAGCGCCGCTCGGCACCGTAAAAGCCCAGCTGCACCGCGCCCGCGAACTGCTCTACGACATGATGAAGAACACGAAGCAGATCATATAACGCGACGCTTTTCGTCGTCATCGAACGTTCCTGTCATCCCCAACGCGCTGCGCGCAAAGCAGCGCGTTGGGGATGACAGTTGCTTTTACAATAGTTCTTTTTGTTCGCTCCTGGTCCTTCTTGGGCCCGTTTATTTGTCCATGAACCTTCTGCAAAAATACTTTCCGCAGTTCACGCCCCAGCAGCTCCAACTCTTGGCGCAGTTCGAAACCGAGTTTCGCGCCATCAACGAGCAGATAAATTTGGTGTCGCGGGCCGATATGGACAATTTCGCGGAGCGGCACGTGCTGCATTCGTTGGCCATCGCCAAGGTGGTGCAGTTTCCCAAAGGCAGCACGGTGCTCGACGTGGGCACCGGCGGGGGCCTGCCCGGCCTGCCGCTGGCCATCGCCTTTCCGGAGGTGCAGTTTCATTTGGTGGACAGCATCGGCAAGAAAATCCGGGCCGTGCAGTACATAGCCGGGGCCCTGGGGCTCGATAACGTGACGGCAGAACATACCCGCGCTGAGCAGCTGCGCGCCAAGTACGATTTCGTGGTGAGCCGCGCCGTGGCCCGGCTCGCCACCTTTCATCCTTGGGTTGCCCACCGCTTCAAGCCCCAAGGCTTGAGAGAGAGCGGCTTGTACTGCCTCAAAGGCGGCGATCTAAGCGAGGAAATTGCCGAGTCGGGCCTAGCCGCCACCGTCACCGACTTGGCACAGTTCTTTCACGAAGAATTTTACGAAACCAAAAAAGTGATGTTCGTGCCCGCGAATTCCCGGGGCTGCTAGCTACCGGGGCAGGGGCCCCAGGAGAAACTCCACCGCCCGTCGCTCCGAATAGTACTCGCCGTCGGGGGTCCCCTCGCCGAAGCCCACGTGCCCGCCTTCGGGCGGCGTTTCGAGGTACACGAACCGGG
>JANPOR010000349.1:0-13818 GCA_031428075.1 Hymenobacter sp.
GTCGTTACGTTTGGGCCCACCTTACTGGGCCGCCACGATAGCAATACCTTCTTCGAAGGAGCGGGGGCGGTAGCCTAGCTCCTGCCGCGCTTTATCGATAACAAATCCCGTGCGGGCCGGCCGCCGCGCCGGCTGCGAGAAGGTGCTGGCATCGGCCTTTTCGATCAGGCTTTTGTCGAGCCCAAAGTAATCGGCCACTCGCAGGGCCATGGCGTAGGGCGTCAACAGTTCGTCGCCGCTGACGTTATAGATGCCCTGCGCGCTATGTCGCGCCAGCAGCCAGCAGCCCTGGGCCAAGTCTTCGGCCAGCGTGGGCGTGCGCCACTGGTCGTCGACCACCTTGATGGCTTTACCGGCGCGCAGCGAGTCGCGCACCCACAGCACGATGTTAGTGCGGCCACCGCCGTGCAGCACCCCGTAAACGAGCACGGTGCGAGCAATGGCCCAGCGCAGGCCGGCGGTACCCTGCACCACGCGTTCGGCGGCCAGCTTGCTCTCGCCGTAATGGCTGATGGGCGCGGGCGCAGCGTCTTCGGCAAGGGGACCCGCACTGCCGTCGAAAATAAAATCGGTGCTTAGATGCGTAAGGTGAATATCCAAAGCGGCGCAGGCGGCGGCCAAGTGTTCCACAGCAGTTACATTCTGCTGCCAGCACGACGCGTGGTTTAGCTCGCACTCGTCCACGTTGGTCATGGCCGCGGTATGAATGACGTGGGTGGGCCGCTCCTGGCTCAGCACTTGATGCACTTGGGGGCCGTCGGTCACGTCGAGGGCCACGAAGCGAAGGTCTGGGTAGAGCTCGGACAAACGATTCGTGCCGCGCCCGGTCGCCACAATTTCGACCGCAGGCTGCTGGCGCAACAGCGCCACTAGCTTCTGGCCCAGCAGGCCGTTAGCACCGGTAAGGAGGATCTTCATTTATGGGCTATGAATTAGCAGTTGAATAATGAGCGTTTTGATGGCGCAGAACCGGCAGCACGCTTACAAAAGATGTCCATTACTGCCGGTTTATAAATAGCTGTATTTATAAAGTTTGGTGATTTTCTTCTTTTTCAGTCGCTCCACTTTCATCTTCATCGGCACGTTGGCCAAGGGCCGGTCGTTATCGCCTTTGGGCAGCTTGGCGATTTTGTCGATTACATCAAGGCCCTGAATGACTTGGCCATAGACCGTGTACTGGCCATCGAGACGATGGGTACCGTCATGGTTTTCGACCAAGTAGAATTGGGAACTGCTGCTAGCACGCTGAGGGTTGACGAAATCGTCTTGGCGGGCGGCAGCCACGGCTCCGTAGTCGTGGCGGTGGCCCGCACCCAGCTCAGCGGGGATGGTGGGATCGTCGGGACGGCCCTGGCCGTCGTTGGTTGGGTCAGCATCTTTCGAATTAGCGTCGCCGCCCTGGATCATGAAGTTGTCGATGACCCGGTGAAAGGTGGTGCCGTCGTAAAAGCCAGTACGGGCTTTTCGCAAAAAATTCGCCTTATGCAAAGGCGTATCGTCGAATAAAACCAGCCGGATGACGCCTTCCGGCGTGGTGATGGTCACCAGATCGTCCTTACCTCTTTTTCGGGGGGCACTGGACGGTGCGGCAGCGGCGAAAATTGTGGTAGCCAGCAGGAGCAGTACGGGCAGGCAACGTCCGGCGCGCAGAAATAAATGATTCATAAAACAAGCAAAATTCCCAGATTTTGGCTGGGCCAGCGCAGAATTACAGCGGTTTTCGGCCCTCAGCCCCGGTGTTCGCGGATGCTGGCCAGGATTTCGCGGCCTCCACGTGCGAGCACAGAGTTGGCCACGGCCGTGCCTAAGGCTAGTGCGTCAGCCATGGGGGCCGTCTGAGTTTCATCCACATATTCCTCGCCGCTTAGGCTGATAATGCCCGCGTGCAGGCGCAGGGCCCCCGCTCCGTCGAAGCGCGCCAGGGCGAACGATGGGATGCTGCACCCGCCTTCCATGGTATGCAGGAAGGCGCGCTCGGCCAGCAAACAGGCGTGGGTAGCGGGATGGTCGAGGGCCATTTTGATTTGTTTTTTCAGAGCGGCATCCAAGCCAACCGCGCATTCGACGGCAATGCTGCCTTGGCCGGTAGCGGGCACAAACCGAGCTTCGGGTAGCGTATGGCGCACCAGATGCCCGTAGCCCATGCGGTGCACGCCGGCGTAAGCCAGCACCAGGGCGTCGAACTGCCCTTCTTTGAGCTTGCGCAAGCGGGTTTGAAGGTTGCCGCGGGCCTCAGCCGTGTTGACGTCGGGGTAGAAACGCCGCAGCTGGGCCTTGCGGCGGGTGCTGCTGGTACCCAGCACAACGCCCGGCTTATCGAGAGAAAAATGTTCGTTAAAACTCAGCACCACGTCGTTGACCTTCTCACGCTCCAGAAAAGCCAGTAACTCCAAATCTTTGGGAATGCTGCTTTGCACATCCTTAGCCGAATGCACGGCCAAGTGAGTTTCGCCCCGTCGCAGGCTTTCTTCTAGCTCTTCGGTGAAAACGCCCTTGGCTCCGATTTTGGCCAGGGAGCGGTCCAACACTTGGTCGCCGATGGTCGTCATCGGCACAATTTCAGTGGGCAGGCCGACTTGGTTGAGCAAGTGAGCCACGTGCTCAGCCTGCCAAAGGGCCAGGCGGCTACCGCGGGTAGCGAGGCGGATAGGAGACGTCATTTTGCGGTTAGCAGTGAACATTACAGTGGATAACGCCGGGCCCTCAGGCTGCCCGCAGGAAACCGCCCAGACGCAACGAACTGTCGACGAACACCATGCGGGGGTTGGCGTTGCGCTCGATGTGGTAGTGAGCATCGGTTAGCTCCTTGGTGAGCGAGTCGGCGTTGCGCAGCGTCACAAATTTGGCGAAGCCGGCCACGAACTGCTGTTCTTCGGCCGGCAGATGGGGCATCAGCTGCGGGTCGATGCCGAACAGCAACACTTTGCGGATCAATATCAGAGCGTAGGCTAGTAACTCTTTTTGGTTTTCCCGGCCTTGCTTTTGAAACGCTTCGCTTTGCTTTAAAATCTCCGCTCCTTTGCTGTTATAATTGAAGCACAGCCGCATCCAATCGCGAAAAAACGCAAAATAGTCGTGGTCGGCGCTTTGGTCTTTCGAGGCAATGGCGGCCCCCAGGCTGCCTTCGGCCAGCTGTGCCACTTGGCGGGCCTTTACTTCGGACACTTGATAATGCGCGTGCAAGTAGGCTGCGATGTCGTCCTCGGCAAAGGGGCGCACCGCCACCGGCTGCACCCGGCTGAGGATGGTGGGCAGCAGCCGCTCGGGCGCGTGGCTCACAAGCAGGAACACTGTAGCGGGCGGCGGCTCCTCCAGCAGCTTCAGCACGGCGTTGGCCGTGGCGGGGTGCATCAGCTCGGGCAGCCAGACAATTACGATTTTAAAGCGGGCCTCGAAAGCTTTGAGGCTCACCAATTTGATTAATTGACCGGCTTCTTCCTTCGAGATGCTACCCTGCTTGTTTTCCGCCCCGATATGCTGCATCCAGTCGTTGAATCCCTGGTACGGGTTGTCGAGCACGAAGGCCCGCCAGTCAGCCATGAACTTATGGCTCAGCGCGTCTTTGGCCACGGCCTTAGTGGTCGTCACGGGCACGATGAAGTTCAGGTCGGGGTGGATGAGCTTGGCAATTTTGGTGCAGGCTGGGCAGCGGCCACAGCTGTCGTCAGCATCTTCGGCGCGGTCCTCGCAGTTGAGAAATTGGGCGTAGGCCAGGGCCAGAGCAAGCCCCGCGCCGCCCTCACTGCCCCGAAACAACTGGGCGTGCGCCACGTGTTGCTGCCGCACCGATCGTCGCAGTAGCTGCTTGACGGCGGCTTGATTAGGTATTTGATGAAATTCCATATCACTTACCTCACCGATGCAGCAATTGCAAAATCAATTCCTACGGAAGTAGTAAACACTAAAAAGACGGCACCCAAAACTCCTGGAATTTTAGTCTGCCAACCGACATTATTCTGCAACAAACGCCACAGCAGAAGCAACGCAATACCAGCTAACACGCTACGCCCTGCGCCAATAATCCAAGAATGGATAAAGCCTATTGCTGCATTTATCAACAGCATAAACCCGCAGAAGCCCATAAGTAACTTATTCATTCTCTGCCGATTTAATACCAGTTTTCTCCCAAACCCTCTCCGCTACCGTCGACCTAAAGATATTCTCCATAATTCCTTGCTCCACCGCATCATAATTCAACCCACGGCGGCCCATCACCCGTTCGGCCACCTCAGCCATTTTATTCAAGCGAAAGGTTTCAAACCCTGCTGCACCGCCCCAGCTAAAACTTGGAATAAATTGGCGCGGGAAGCCGGCCCCGAAAATGTTGGCCCCCACACCCACCACCGTGCCGGTGTTGAACATGGTATTGATGCCGCACTTGCTGTGGTCGCCCATCATCAGGCCGCAGAAGGTCTGGCCAGTATCGACGAAGCGGTGGGCGGCGTGGCTCCAGATTTTAATGGGCCCGTAGTTGTTCTTCAGGTTGCTGGTGTTGGTATCGGCCCCCAGGTTGCACCACTCGCCGATGACGGAGTTGCCAAGGTAGCCGTCGTGGCCTTTATTACTGTAGCCCAACAAGATACTGTTGGCCACCTCACCCCCCGCCTTGCAGTAGGGCCCCACGGTATTGTCGCCGCGCAGCCGGGCCCCAGCGTTGATCTGGGCCCCTTCGCACAACGCCAAGGGGCCCCTGATAATGGCTCCTTCGTGGATTTGCGAATTTTTACCCAAGTAAATCGGGCCGTCTTCGGCATTGAGGATAGCGGCGCGAATTTTCACTCCGCCTTCAATAAAAATATTTTCCGCCCCGTACACGATGGTGTGCGCATCGCCCACCGGCTGCGAAGTACGGCCCTTGGTGAGCAACGCAAAGTCGCGCCGAATTTCAACGCCGTTGTGCAGGAACAGGTGCCAGGGTCGCGAAATCACCGTTACCGGCTCGGCCACCTGGCGGGCGTTGGCTGGTCCGTCCTGTACCAGCTCGGCCACTTGGGCGGCATCGGCCAGGCAGGCAGCCACCAAAAGTTCGTCATAATACAAGCTTTGGCCAAGCTTCAGGGCCTGCACCTGCTTAATTAGCAAATCGTCGGGGCACACGGCGCCGTTGATGACCAAGGCCGGGCCCTGCACGTCGCCGGCCGGAAACTTGCTCTGCAGATACGGCTGGGTGAGGTAGCCAACCGCCGGGGCCCCCAGGCGGCGCTGCCACTTTTCGGCCAGCGTGAGGATACCGCAGCGCAGCGCTGCCACCGGCCGCGTGAAGGTAAATGGCAACAGATGCGGCCGGATGGCCGGGTCGTCGAACAGCAGAACGTGCATTCGGTTTTGATTGGCGGTTGTTCGTTGGTCAGCCGTTAACTAGTGTTGGACTGACAACTGGATTTCCGGGCAAAATTTGCCACAAAAAAACTCCTGCCGACGGTACGCCAGCAGGAGTTTTTTACTAAAAGCGCGTGTCCGGAGGGCCCCGACGCCGATTGAGCTATTCCTTGTTGGCGCTGGCCTGCTCCTTCTTGGCGTAGCGGCTGCGAAACTTCTCCACCCGGCCGGCGGTATCAATAAACATGTTTTTGCCGGTGTAAAAGGGGTGCGAGGCGCTGCTCACCTCGATTTTTACCAACGGGTAAGTTTTGCCGTCCTCCATTGTAATGGTGTCAGTCGGCTTCATCGTGGAGCGGGTGACAAACTTGAAATCCGAAGAGGTGTCTTGGAACACAACTTCCTGGTACTCGGGGTGGGTGTCTTTTTTCATATCGAAGGCCGGTTTCACCGGGTGAACCCCGCCGGTTTTGCGGAAGGGAATGCAAAAGTACGGCTTTGCCTTGACTTAGCCAACGCTGGGGCCCAAAAAAGTTGGGTAACCGTCGGCCGTGCAATACTTTGAGCCCCAACCAGGGCCGCAGGGGGCCCCGTGGCACCGGCGGGTAGTCGTTTCAACGAAGGTCATTTTTCCGGCGCGGCGGCGGATCTTTGCCGGCGTCCCACTGTTTTCGCTGCCCATGCGCCTCTGCTTCGCTTCCAACAACGCCCACAAGCTCGACGAAATCCGTCCCCTGCTGCCGCCTGGCCTCGCCCTGCTTAGCTTGGCCGACATCGGCTGCCACGAAGAGCTCCCCGAGACCCAGGACACGTTGCTGGGCAACGCATTACAAAAAGCCCGCTACGTAAGCGACCACTACGGTGTATTCTGCTTCGCCGACGACACAGGCCTGGAAGTGGCCGCGTTGGGCGGCGCGCCGGGCGTGTACTCGGCCCGCTACGCCGGGCCCCAGCGCAGCGCGGCCGACAATGTGGCCAAGCTGCTGCACGAGCTGGCTCCCGACGCCGACTGCACAGCCTACTTCCGCACCGTTATAGCTTTGGTGAAGCCAGCGGCAGTAAAGCTGCGGCCCGACGTGCCCGAGCCCACTGCCGCCACTATTGACTTGGCAAATGGCGGTTACTTCGAGCAGCTTTTTTTTGGGGAAGTGCCGGGTCGTATTACCCAGGCACCACGTGGCGCCGACGGCTTCGGCTACGATCCAGTATTTGTGCCCGACGAAGGCGACGGCCGCACGTTTGCCGAGATGACGCTAGCCGAAAAGAACCGCTTCAGCCACCGGGCGCGGGCTGTGACGGGGCTGGTGAAGTACCTGACGCTGTACCTGGGCACGTAGGCCCCCTTGCGCCGCTGCTTACCTTTGCGGCCCTATGCAACACCCCTACCTTGTCGGCATCACCGGCGGCAGCGCCTCGGGCAAAACCACGTTTCTGAACCGCCTGCTGGCCGCGTTTCCCGAAGATCAGGTTTGCCTCGTCTCGCAGGATAACTACTACCACCCCCGCGACCAACAAATACTGGATGACCAAGGCGTGCATAATTTTGATTTGCCTGCCAGCATCGACGCGGCGGCTTACGCGGCCGACGTGCTGGCCCTCAGCCAGGGCCGGGAGGTACGCCGGCAAGAATATACTTTTAACAACGCCGCCGCCACGCCCAAGCAACTGGTGTTTCGGCCCGCTCCCATCGTGGTGGTAGAGGGCATTTTCGTACTCCACTTTGCTGAAATAGCTAAGCTACTCGACCTCAAAGTGTACATCGACGCCCAGGAACACGTGAAGCTGCACCGCCGTATCGTCCGCGACCGCGACGAGCGGGGCTACGACCTAGCCGATGTGCTTTACCGCTACACCCACCACGTGGCCCCTACCTACGAGAAGTTCATCGCTCCCTATAAACACGAAGCCGACGTAGTGATTCCTAATAATCAGCACTTTGAAAAAGGCTTGGAGGTATTGATTGGCTTTTTGAAAGGTAAGACGGTCGTACACTAGAGCCAACCAAACTACTGAGCGATGACTGCGTTCGATTGGCATCAACAGCTGTGCACCTTACGCGGCGCGCCTACAAACGGGTTTTCTGACGACGAATTTTTCGAGCTTTGCCAACCCACCTCCGGACTGCGCTTGAAGCGTACGGCCTAATACCACATGTACAGCAAAACCGAAGCCACGCAGCTGCGGCAGGCCTTCTGGACCACTTTCGGACAATATATGGCCCCTGTGCAGTCGACTGAGGGCCTCCCCACCAACTGGATAAATTACAAAACGGGCCTGAAAAACGTGTACTTCCGCATGGAGGCCGACGCGCACCGCGCCAGCATCGGCATTGAGCTGACGGAGCCCGACGCGGGCATTCGGGCTTTGTTTTTCGAACAATTCGAAGAATTGAAGCCCCTGCTACACGAAGCCTTGGGTGAAACCTGGACCTGGGAGGCCGCCGCCACCGATGTTCACGGCCTGCCTATGAGCCGTATTTATGAGGAGCTGGCGCCCGTCAACCTGTTCAGCCGCGACGACTGGCCAGCGCTGATTTCGTTCTTTAAGCCCCGTCTTATGGCCCTGGACGCGTTTTGGAGCGACGCGCAGTACACCTTTGAGGCACTGAAATAGGGCCCTAGCGGATGACGCGAGCTTTACGGCTAGAGTCCTATCTTTGCAGTCCCCGTTTATACCCCAGTCGGTGTCGCTGTCTCGCTTTTGGTTTTCGCTGCGTTTTGCCCTGCTCACCGCTTCGGTGGTGCTGGTGCTGGGCCTGAACCAGCGGGCCGTATGCGTGCTGGGCCCCGCCCCGGCCACGGGGGCCCTGGCTCCAGCCAAGGCTTTGGTCATCAGGCAAAAGGTATTGCTGGAAGCTACTCCCGCCCTGGCCCACTTTGTGGCCCCGGCATCCGCGGCGTGGCTGCCCACCACGGCGGGTAGCGTATGGCTGCCGTGGCTGCGCCGGGCACTGGCCGTGCCGCGCCTGTGCGCTGGCGTGCGGGCCGGCGGAGTGTTCCGGGCACGGCTGCTGGCCGTGTCGCTGGCCCCGCAGGCCCCCTAGATTCAACTAGTAGTGAAGGGTTTGTAGTGAACAGTTTTGGATATGATCCATGATTGTTGGTCCGGACCTGCTCATTCGCCATTTTCGATTCAATCGCTCACTGATAATTGTTAACTGCTCACTGATAATATAATGCGTAATAAAGGACTCATCATTACGCTCACCGTCATTGTTTCGGCGTTGTGCGCGTACTTTCTCTTCTTCACCTACGTCTCGCGTGGGGTACAGGATAAGGCCGTGGCCTATGCCACACGCAACGGCCGGCTCAACGAGCCTCGCCGCCAGCACTACCTCGATTCGGTATGGCGCGCGCCTGTGTTCGGGCCCTTCACCTACCGCGAAGTGCGGCAGAGCGAATTGGGCCTGGGCCTCGACCTGAAAGGCGGCATGCACGTGACGCTGGAAGTATCGCCGGTAGAAATCGTGCGCGCCATGAGCGGCAACTCGAAAGACCCCGCCTTTAACACGGCTTTGGCCCAGGCCCAGGAAGCCCAAAAAACTAATTCCAGCACGCCATTCACGGCTTTGTTTTCCCAGGCCTACCAGAAGCTGGCCCCCAGCAAGCCGCTGGCCACCATTTTTGCCAACACGACCAACAAAAGCCGCGGCATTGACATCAACTCGCCCAACGAGAAGGTAATCGGGGCCATCAACAAAGAAGTAGAAGAGGCCATCGACCGCTCCTTCAACATCCTGCGTACCCGCGTCGACAAGTTTGGCGTGAACCAGCCTACCATCCAGCGGGTGAAGGGCACCGGCCGCCTCCAGATTGAGCTGCCCGGCGTCGACAACCCCGACCGCGTGCGTAAGCTGCTACAGGGCCAGGCCAAGCTAGAATTCTGGGAAGTATGGAGCCAGCAGGAGGTGGGCCCCTACCTTGTGCAGCTCGACCAGGCCCTGGCCACCAAGGAGAAAGCCGCTGCTGCTGCCAAGGCCCCGGCCGGCGCGGCCGGGGCTACGCCCGCTGCCATCGCTAAGGGCGATACCACTTCGCTGGCCGCCCAGCTGGCCAAGAAGAATCCCACCGGTAAAGCTAAAGCCGACTCGACCGCTACCGCCCAACGTGGCGGCCCCCTGGCCCGCTTGCTCACCATGCCCGGCCGCCTAGGCGTAGCCCTGCGCGATACCTCCCGCCTGAACACTCTGCTGCGCACCCCCGAGGCCAAGGCCACGCTACCGCCCAACCTGGCCCTGCTATGGAGCGTGAAGCCCACAATAGTCGACAAGCAGGAGTATCTGGAACTGAACCCCATCAAAAAAACCCGCGACGGCCAGGCCCCGGTAGCCGGTGAAGTGGTGGCCGACGCCCGCCAGGACTACGACCAAGGCGGCCGTCCCGAAGTGAGCATGAGCATGAACCCGAGCGGCGCCAAGAAATGGCAAAAAATGACCGCTGCTAACATCGGTCGCCAAGTAGGCATCGTGCTCGACGACTACGTGTACTCCGACCCGGTGGTGCAGGGCGAAATCGCTGGCGGCAACACCAGCATCTCGGGCAATTTCAGCATTGAGGAAGCCCAGGATTTGGCCAACGTGCTGAAAGCCGGCAAGCTGCCCGCCCCTACCCGCATCGTGGAAGAAGCCGTGGTAGGGCCCTCTCTCGGTAAAGAAGCCATCAGCCAAGGCCTGTTCTCGTCGCTGGCCGGCTTGCTGATTATCATGGCGTTCATGGCCGTGTACTATGGCCGGGCCGGCCTCGTGGCCGACGTGGCCCTGCTCTTCAACATGTTCTTGATTTTGGGGGTATTGGCACAGTTCGGCACGGCCCTTACGCTGCCCGGCATCGCGGGCCTAATCCTGGTAATTGCCTCGTCAGTCGACGCCAACGTGCTGATTTTCGAACGTATCCGCGAAGAGCTAAACCACGGCCACAGCTTACCAGACGCTATCAACGCCGGCTACTCGCGCGCCTTCTCAGCCATTTTCGACTCGAACGTGACCACGATGCTTATTGCCGTGATCCTGGGCTTCTTCGGCACCGGCCCGGTGCAGAACTTTGCCATTACGCTGGGTGTCGGCGTGTTGACTTCGTTCCTGTCGGCCGTGTATGTATCGCGCCTTATCATCGAGTGGCTGGTGAAAGGAAAGGAAATCAGCAAAGTCAGCTTTTCGACCTTCCTCTCACGCAACCTGTTCCAGAACCTAAACTTTGATATCGTGGGCAAACGCAAGATTGCCTACATTTTCTCCTCGTCGGTCATCATCCTCGGCTTCGTGCTGATGTACTTGCAGGGAGGCCCCAACCTAGGCGTTGATTTTACCGGTGGCCGCGCTTATGTGGTCGATTTCAACAAAACGATGGTGGCATCCAACGTGGCTGACCAACTGCGCCCCGCCTTCAAAGGCTCGGGCATAGAAGTTAAGCAATACGGGGCCCCCAACCGCCTGCGCGTAACCACCAGCTACCTAGCCACCGACGAGAGCACTGCAGCCGATAAACAAGTCCGCGCCACGCTTCTCCAAGGTCTAAAACCTTTCGGTACTGTAGATAAAAACATTGTTAGTAGTTCCAAAGTGGGGGCCACCATCGCCGACGACATCAAGCGGACTTCAGTGCTGAGCTTAGGCCTGACGCTGCTGGGCATCTTTGTATACGTGCTGTTCCGCTTCGAGAAATGGCAATATTCGATGGCAGCAGTTATCGCCCTATTTCACGATGCATTGTTGGTAATTGCCTCTTACCCGATTGCCCGCGCCTTCGGGATTAATTATGAGATGGACCAGATCTTCGTGGCAGCCGTGCTCTCCATCATCGGCTTCTCAATGAACGACACGGTGGTGATTTACGACCGGGTGCGCGAATACCTGCGCGAGAATCCCAAGCTCACGTTTGCCCAAGTAGTGAACCCGGCCCTGAACTCGACCTTCTCGCGAACCATGATTACGTTCACAACCGTATTCATGGTGGTTTTGGTGCTCTACATCTTTGGCGGTGAGACGCTTCGCTCGTTCTCGTTTGCCATGATCATCGGCGTCATCTTCGGTACTTATTCGTCGCTGTTCATCGCCACGCCCATCATTCTCGACACCTACGGCCGCAAGGAGGAGCGCGAGCGTCTGGCCGCTGGCGAGGACGTATCGGGCTTGGCCGGTGACGCTCCCAAGCTGAGCCGCAGCACGGTGGCCTAGCAACCGGATCGACGGGCTCGTTGCCGGGTTTTGCCGATGCTGTATCATCCTTTCGCAGAGAGCCCGGCCCCATTGGCCGGGCTTTTTTGTGCATTCAACTTTTATTAAAAACGCCGGGCGCTGTTGTACCTTACCTTTCTCATATCTGACCAGTAGCGTCAATTCACTACTAACAGGTTCCTTCTTTCAATTATATTTTTTATTCAAATGCGCAAACTTTTATTCTACTTCCCGGCGCGATTTTTTGTCGGAGCTACCATGATCTTGCTGGCCCTGACCTCGGGGTGCACCTACTTGCACGGCCCCGAGCCCATTCCCGAACCCATTCTCACGGCCAATCCGTGCGGCGATGCCGCCCCCGCCACTTACGCGGCGGTGATATCGCCACTTTTCGACGCCAATTGCCGCAAGTGCCACGGCGCCACTGTCTATAAGACCCTAGGCGGCGGCAACGACTACAGCACCTACCAAGGCATCAAAAATCAGTCGGCCGACCTAATTTTGGGCTGCGTGCAGCATCGCAATGGCTACGACCCCATGCCCAAGGGTAACGCCCAGCTTTCGGCCTGCGACATCGCCCGCATTAAGTCCTGGATTGATGCGGGCCAGCCCAACAACTAGGCCACTGGCTCCTTCTGCCCCCGGCTGCCAGTCCGCAGCCGCCGGGCTTTTTTCCCTCCTCGCGCTTCCGCTCATGAAGCCCATGAAAAGGCAACTGCCTCTACTACTTGTCTTACTGCTCCTGGTAGCTTCCCGCCCCGGCTGGGCGCAGGGCAAGTACCTGACCAAGGCGGGCCGGGTCAGCTTCTTTTCGACCAGCATCATCGAGGACATCGAGGCCCGCAACACTGCCGTGGCCGCCGTGCTCGACCTGGGCACCGGCCAGCTAGCCTTCGCCGTGCCCGTCAAGGAGTTTGTCTTCAAGCGCACGCTCATGCAGGAGCACTTCAACGAAAACTACATGGAGTCCGACAAATTCCCGAAGGCCACCTTCACCGGGCACTTCACCGGAGCCGACATGGCCGCATTGGGAGTGGCGGGTTCGCACGCCGTACAGGTGGAAGGCAATCTGACGCTGCACGGGGTGACGCATCGCGTGACAGTGCCCGGCACGCTGGAACTGAAGAACGGCCAGCTGCTGGCCTTCGCCTTTTTCAGCGTGGCCCCGGCCGACTACAACATTGAGATTCCGCTGCTCGTACGCGAGAACATTGCCAAGATCGTGAGCATTCGCATGTCACTAACCTGCGACGCGGTCGGCAGCACGGCCCCCGTCACACGCTCCAATGCTACCAATTAACTCTGCGAGCTAGCGCTTGCACCGCAGATGGGGCTACAGCAGCTATTTGGCCGGTCTTGCGCCAGCTTTTTTTAACTACTATTTAACTTTTCAACAATTGCTTACTTATATGAAATCACCACGATACGCCTTGGCCTGCCTTATCGGCCTTTGGGGGGCCCTGCTGGCGGGGGCCCCGGCGGCCCGCGCCCAGGACGACTTGCTCGGCCAGCTCGAGAAAACCGCCGACCCGCCCAAGCGCGAGGTGGTGGCCGCCACCTTTAAGGGCACGCACATCATCAACGCGCAATCGGTGGAAAACCCGGGCAAGGGCACACTGGCCTTTCTCATCCAGCACCGCTTCGGCACGCTCAACTCCGGGGCCTACGAGTTCTTCGGCCTCGACCAGGCCGTGCTGCGCCTGAGCTTCGAGTACGGCCTGACCAACCGCCTGGCCGTGGGCGTGGGCCGCAGCTCGGAAGAGAAAACTTTTGATGGGTTTCTGAAATACCGCGCCCTGCGCCAAACCACCGGGCCCCGGCCCGTGCCCGTCTCCATTACCCTCTTCGCCTCGTCGGCCATTGCTACCCAAAAGTTTGCTCCTTTTTCCGACCGTACTACGTACTCACGCATGGCGTATGCCTACCAGGTCCTGATTGCCCGTAAATTCAGCCCCGAATTGTCGGTGCAGCTTATGCCTACGCTCGTTCACCGCAACTACGTGGCCACGCCCGGCGAACAGAACGACGTGTACGCGCTGGGGGCAGCCGTGCGCCGCAAACTCACCAAGCGCATTGCCCTCACGGCCGACTACTTCTACTTGCTGCCCGGCCCCACGGCCCGCGCTTTCCGCAACGCGCTGGGCGCGGGCGTCGACATTGAGACCGGGGGCCACGTCTTCCAACTGCACGTAACCAACTCGAAGGGCATGACGGAGAAATTCTTCGTACCCGAAACCACCGGCAACTTCTTCAAAGGTGACCTGTACTTCGGCTTCACCGTGGCCCGCAACTTCACCCTCAAGTCGCAGCTGCAGAATTGATCGAAC
>JANPOR010000350.1:0-3840 GCA_031428075.1 Hymenobacter sp.
AGCATTAGCCGGCCGGTAGTGGCCCAGTCGGTGCCCGTCGCCAAAGTTCCGCCGGCCGATGTGGTCCGGGGCCCTCGCCTCTCGATTGATCCCGCGCAATTTATGCTCGACTTGCAGGCCATGATGGCCAGCACCAACAACGCTAGCGCCAAGGCAGTGGGAGTACAACTCCAGCAGCTGTGGGGTAGCAACCGCCTCACGTCGTCGCAACAGTCGCGCATCGTGGCGCTGTCGCAAGTCATGCTAGCCAAAAAATTCCGCCCCAGGCCGCAGTTCGAAACATTTTTCCGGGCTGTGGTGGGCGGGGCGACTACAGCCAAGCTCAGCGACCAGCAGATGGACCAGTACCTCGACGTGCTAGGCCAAACATTAGATAGAGAGCCTCTTACGGAAACTGATAAGTTTCTTATCTCGACCAGTCACTTCCTGAATGGTGGCTACCTCTACCGCTCGGGCTTTAACTCGCTGCGGGCCGCAGGGGGCACCGTGTCGTTTGCCTACTCGCCCATTGCAGCCCCGGTTTCTAACCTAGAATTTGGCCCCCCCGCGCCGGTGAAGGAAGCGCCGCTGCCAGCGGCCAAGCTTGCGCCAAAGGCGGGAGCCAAGGCGACCGCGAAGCCGGTGGCAAAGCCGGTGGTCAAGAAGAAAAAAGCCAGTAGTGGCTGGGATACGTCCGACTTGTGGTCGTCGTCGGGCAGCAGCGGCTGGGGCGATAAAGACGATAACGGGGGCAGGGCCGACGACGGCTGGGGGGCCCCCGTAAAGAAAAAAAATCCGGCCAAAAAAGCCGTGGTTAAGGCTGCCACCAAAGTGCCGGCCTCTGCCAAAACAGCGCCAGCTAAGCCCGTCGAGGCCGCCGGTAACCCGGCCGATTTCGCGCCTAGCACTGCCGGCTTCGAACCTACTGCCACCTTCGACGCCTACACGCCGCCCCCCACGCGTGGGGCCGTGCTGGTGGTGAAAGACGCCGACCTATTCATGGTCACGGCCGGCGACTCGGTGGCTCTGCGCAAAGTGAGCGGCACGGCCGTGCCCGGTACTAACCGCTTTGTGGCTACCGGCGGGCAGTTTGCGTGGTCCATCAAAACCAACCCCGTGACGGCCGACCTCGGCGGGTTTGATTTCGACCTAACCAAACCCGAGTTTACGGCGCAGCCCGTGACATTGACCTATCCAGCTTTGCTCGAAGCCCCCGTGAAGGGGGCCCTGAGTTACCACAGCGTGCGCCGCAAGCCCGGCACTACCGACACCGGCTACCCGCGTTTCATTTCCCTTACCAACGACGCTCGGCTTAAAAACCTGGGCGGCAGCATTGCCTACCTGGGCGGCGTGTCGCTGGCCGGCGGGCGGATGCTCAGCGCGGCCCTCGACGGCTCGCTGGCCACGCTGCTGGTGAGCGAGGGCGGGCAGCGCAAGTTCCGGGCCGCGTCGCGGGCCTACCTGCTCAGCGACTCAGTGATTACGGCCGGGCGCGCCGCCATCACCATATACCAAGGCAAGGATTCGCTCACCCACCCCGGCGTGCAGGTGCGCTACCGGCGCGACAAGCAGCAGTTGCGCCTTTCGCGGGAGGACGGTCTCTATAAAAATACGCCCTTCAACGACTCGTACCACAAGCTCGAAATTCGCTCCGAGCAGCTTACCTGGGACCTGCGCCAACCCACCATCGACTTCACGGTGCTGACAGCTAAAAACCAGCAAACGGCTGATTTTGAGAGCCAAGAATTCTACACCGACTCCCGCTACCAGCAAATTAAGAGTATAAACCGGCTGCATCCGTTGCAAATGCTGGTGGGCTACAGCCAAGCGCACGGCAACGCCCGCACCCTGAATGTGACCGACTTGGCCACTGACCTGAATACTGCCGAAGGCAACCTGCGCAGCGCCATGGCCGGTCTGGCCCGCGACGGCTACGTGCAGTGGAACGGCCAGACCGGGGCCGTCACCATCCTGCCCAAGGGCCTACACTACGTGGCTTCGGCCCGTGACCGTAAAGACTATGACCATTTGGCCATCAAATCGTTGTCGGGGGCTGGGCGCAATGCTACCCTCAACCTGACGACCAACGAGCTACTCATCCGAGGCGTTGATCGGTTCAATTTTACGGACGATTCCCTAGCCGTGTACGTGCGGCCCGACAGCAGCTTGGTGCGGGTGGAGAAGAACCGCAACATCAAGTTCAGCGGCACGGTGGTGGCGGCGGCCATGCGCTTCAAAGGCAAGGAGTTCGTCTTTGATTACGACGGGTTTTACGTCGACATGGCCAAAATTGACTCCATCGTTATCCGCAGCCAGCCCAAGCAAGAGCTTCGCAAAAACGGCAGCGTTAAGTCCAGCGGCAAGCATTTCGACTTTGCCCTCACCAACAAAGGACGGGTTTCAAGCGGGCGGCTGTTCCTGAATGACCCACGCAACAAGTCGGGCCGCAAGAAAAAGCCCAATTTTCCGGCTTTCGACTCCAAAACGGGGGCCAGCGTGTTCTTTGGCAAACAGGACGTGCTGGGTGGGGTCTACGACTCGACGATGGTGTTCGACATCCCGCCCTTCCGTCTCGACTCGCTCAACAAATTAGGCAAAACGGCCGTCGGCTTCGACGGCACTTTCCGCAGCGGCGGCATTATTCCGGATATCAAAACCAAGCTCGCTGCCCAGGCCGACGGCTCGCTGGGCTTCGTTTACGACGTGCCCAAAGACGGTTTTCCGCTCTACAAAGGCAAGGGCCGGGTGTTCAATAAGGTGAAGCTCGACAGCAAGGGCCTGCAAGCGGACGGCACCATTAAGTACCAGAGTGGCACGTTTAAGTCGGAGCGGTTTACGTTCTACCGCGACTCGGTGGTGACGGAGGGTAAAACAGGTGAAATTGCGTTCCGCGACGCCGAGGGCGTTAATTCGCCCCGTATGGGGCTGCCTCCCGGCTACCTCATGCGGTGGGCCGTGAAGACCGACTCGATGTACTTGACTACGCCCCGCTCCGGAGCCCCTATCAAGTTCTACGCTAACGACGCTTACAGCTTCCGGGGCACGATGCTGCTCACGCCCAAGGGCATGGGCGGCGACGGCCGGCTCGACGGGCCCCAGTCGTACATCAAGTCGCCGGCTTTCGCCTTCAAAACCGATGGCTACAGTGGCCGGCAGGCCACGGTGAGTATAAAATCGGCCGAAGCTAAAAAGCCTGCTCTAACGGCCCCTGATGTAGCTTTTCAGTACGATTTAAAGAAGGGATACGCCGATTTCACCCGCGAACCCGGCAGCAAGGCCAGCATCGATTTGCCCTACTCGCAGTTCAAAACCACGCTTAGCGGCGGGCACTGGGACTTCAAGAAAAAGCTGGTGCAGCTGCGCGTGGCCCCGGGGGCCGATTCTACGGCCTCCTACTTCTACGCCACGGGAGCGGCGCAGCGCGGACTGAAGTTCCGGGCCGCCACCGGTGTCTACGACTTGGCCCACTACCGCCTGCAAACTGCCGGCGTGCCCCGCATCGCCGCCGCCGATGCTTGGATTATGCCCGACTCGGGCCGGGTGAGCATCCTAGCCAACGGCCAACTCAGTACCCTGCACAACGCGGGCGTGGTGCTTGACTCGCTGACCAAATTCCACCGCCTTTACAAGGGCAACATCAACGTGGTTTCGCGCTTGGCCTTTACGGGCGATGCCTTGTACAGCTTTAAAACAGTGCGCGATTCGTTCGCCCTCAAGTTTACGAATTTTGTGAGCGACTCGGTCGTAACTGCTGCGGTGCGCAGGAGCGGCGGGGTCCTTTTTCGTAAAAAGGCGGCTGCGGGTGACGCGGCCGGCCCGGCCAAGGGGCCCGCCACCACCGCCACGGCAGCCGTGCAAACC
>JANPOR010000351.1:0-12851 GCA_031428075.1 Hymenobacter sp.
AGCGTGCTCTTCGGGAATGCCCGAACCCACCAAGGCGCCTACTAGGCCCCCCGTGAGGCCCCCGGCACCGGCGCCGGCTAGAGCCGCGGCCAGCGGGCCCGCAATGATCAAGCCCAAGCCTGGCAGGGCTACCGAGGTGCCGATGGCGGCAATGGCGCCGATGATGGCCCCGGCCGTGCCGCCAATTGCTGAGCCTACGCCCGCACCTTCCATGGCTTTATCGCCCAAGTCGGTATGAGCCGAATCGTCGCCGAAATGCGTCTTACGCGTCTCATCTGACATGAGGAGGTTTACATCTTCCTTGCCGTAACCACGTGAATGCAAGGTGTCATACGTTTTTTCAGCGCTCTTCCGGTCGCGGAACATGCCGCTCATAGTGCTACCATCGCGGTAGGGCTCGTTAGTCGCGGCGTGGGCAGCGCCGTCGGCCGTGTTTTGCGCCCCATCAACGGCGCGGCCCGCCGCGGCCCCGGCCATGCCGGCAACAGCGGCCCCTTTAGCGGTAGCGCTAAAGTCGTCGGTGGCACCGGAGTTAGTGGTAGAAGCACCGGTGCCGGCGTTGTAACTGGTGCCTTCATTGCTAAGGCCGGTGCTGTTACCCATGCCGGTACCGGTATTGCTGGTACCGTAGTTGGAGCCGGCGCCGGTGCCAATATTTTGCGGGTTGCTCGAATCGTTGATGTTCATCGCAGCGTGGGAATTGAATATGAAAGGAATGGAGCGCCCCGGCTCAGCCGCAGGCCCCATTCTTAACGGGACGGCCCCATAGGGGGTTGCGCCACTTATCCCACGTAATTCTCTCTAGCTCTTAATTGCCACGACCGATGCGCTAAGCAAATTGCTGAAAATTAGCTTCGTCAAGCCAAAACTCCCGGCATGTACGCACTAGGTTTTTTAAGAAATCTTCATCTTGCTTGAGGCTGCGCCATTCGCCCAGGCCCATCTTTTCGCACAGCTTGTAGAAGTTATCGCCTTGGCCTTTCGAGCCCGGCACTTTCACTAGGCAGCTCAGTAGCGGGTGGCCCTCGCCGTGTTCGTTGCTGGAGATTTCAGCCAGCATCTCGTTGAGACGCGATTTTTCGTGTGAGATGTCGAGGTTGAGACCCAACTCGGCTTCCTGTACTAGGGTGAGGTAGCTCACGGTGCCGACCTGTTGACGGGCGTATTGGATGAGGTAGGTGCGGATGCGACCAGTCATAGTAAACAAAAAGGAGCAATCCGTGGGGACCAAAAGGGCCGGCGTACCGGTCTAAATAAAACAAAAATGTCCGAACCGGGTGGTGCCACCCCGCACAGGAGCATGGCACCACGGTTCAGAAACGGAGCGACTGGACAGTTCCGGCCGCGACCGGCACTCTCTGATAGGCAATTGTAATGCCAAGCTGTGCATCAACGGGTCCTAATTGCGGCGGCGGCGTAGCTCGCGCCGAACCAGTAAAAATTCGCGGCTGCTCTGGCCCGCAATGGCCGTGTTTTCATTGGCGCGGCGCAACAGATATGGCATCACAGATTCTACGGGGCCGTAGGGTAGATACTTGGCCACATTGTAGCCGGCGTGGGCCAGGTTGTAGCTAAGGTTATCACTCATGCCGTACAACTGAGCAAACCAGATGCGCTCGTCGCCGGGCAAGAGGCCGGCCTCTTGCATTAGTTGAGTGAGCAACAGTGAGCTGGCCTCGTTGTGGGTGCCGGCACAAAAGCTTATGCGGGCCACGTGTTGCACGCAGTAGCGCAGAGTCTCGTCGTAAAGAGCGTCAGTGGCCTGCTTGTTGGGGTTGATGGGCGTAGTGAGGCCGCGTCGCCGGGCCATCAGGGCTTCTTTTTCCATGTAGGCCCCGCGCACTAGCTTGGCCCCCAGGTAGTAGCCAGCCCGGCCGGCCGCGTCGTACGCCGCTTGCAGGGCCTCCAGCCGGTCGTGCCGATACAGTTGGTAAGTGTTCCAAACAATGGCCTGCTCACGGTTGTACTTGCCCATCATCTCATCGGCCAGCGCGTCGATGGTGTGCTGGAACCAGCTTTCTTCAGCATCAACAAACAGCCGGATGCCGTATTGGTGGGCCCGGGCGCAGAGGGCTTCCACGCGGGCCACGGCGCGGGCATGGGCAGCCTGCTCGGGAGCGGTAAGAACATGCCCGGCCTGGATTTTCTCCAAGATAGTGGCGCTGGCCACGCCCGTAACTTTGAACACCGAAAACGGAATATGAGTTGAGCGGTGGGCCTCGTCGATGGTAGCCAGTAGCTCGTCGCGGGTGCGGTCGTAGCTGGCATCGTTGCCTTCCCCTTCCACCGAATAGTCAAGGATGGTGCCGATGCAGTAGCGCCCCAAGGCAGCCACGACCGGCCGGCATTCAGCGATGGTTTCGCCGCCACAGAACTGCTCAAAAATGGTATGCTTGATCAGAAATTTGGTGCCCGGCAGGCGCCACTTCAGCGCCGCTTGCATGAGGCCGCTCCCGGTTTGCACAAGACCTTTGTTGTTCATGGCTGCGAAGAGACCATAGATCTTGCGCAACTGAGCATCCGACTTGGCGGCAAAGGCGATTTGCGTGTTGTCGAACGAAATAGGGAGGGCCTGGGTGGGAGCGGGGGCGGGCATACAGAAGCAGTTACGGCCAGTGCCAATAAAGCATCCGGCCAAGTGCGAAGGTAAATGCTAAACAGTGGCCGAGCGGCGAAACGTTTCGCTAGCCGGGCGCCATCTTTGTAGTAACATGGATATCACCGCCACTCCCGCCACCTACTTCACCCACTTGCTGGCCCAAAAAGGCCGTCCTATCGTCATCGCGGGCCCCTGCTCGGCCGAAACCGAGGCCCAGACCCTGGCTACCGCCCGCGGTGTGCAGGCACTGGGCACCGTTGACCTGTTTCGGGCCGGCGTATGGAAGCCGCGCACCCGGCCGGGTTCGTTCGAGGGGGCCGGGTCGGCGGCCCTGCCTTGGCTGCAGCGCGTAACGCAGGAAACCGGCCTGCCCACGGCCATCGAAGTGGCTACCCCGCGCCACGTAGAAGAAGCCCTGGCCCACGGCATCAACGTACTATGGATTGGGGCCCGCACCACCGTGAACCCTTTCGCGGTGCAGGAACTGGCCGATGCGCTGGCGGGCACCGGTGTGCCGGTAATGGTGAAAAACCCCGTCAACCCCGACGTGTCCCTTTGGGCCGGGGCCCTGGAGCGGCTGGAGCGGGCCGGCATCACCGATTTGGCAGCCATCCACCGGGGGTTCAGCACCTTTGCGCCCAGCAAATACCGTAACCCGCCCACCTGGATGCTGGCCATCGAGCTAAAAACACGCTTTCCGCACATCCCCCTCATCTGCGATCCTAGCCACATCGGCGGGCGGCGCGACCTGCTGCTGCCCATCGCTCAGAAGGCCCTGGACTTGGACTACGACGGGCTAATGATCGAAACCCACCCCGACCCCGACCGCGCCCTCAGTGATGCTGAGCAGCAGGTAACGCCTGTGCAGCTCGGCCAGATTTTGGGCGAGTTGAAATACCGCCGCCGCTCCTCAAATAATGAAGACTACCAGGCTAAAGCCGAAGAACTGCGCCAGAAAATGGACGTGGCCGACCGCGAAATTATCGAAGCGCTGGCCCGTCGTATGGCTCTGGTGGAAGAGTTGGCGGAGTATAAAAAGGCCAATGACGTCAAAATTCTGCAGTTCGACCGCTGGAAAGAAATTTTTGCTACCCGCTCGGCCTGGGCCGAAACGCTGCACGTCAACCAGAATTTCGTGGGCGAGCTGTACAAGCTGATTCACCTCGAAAGCATCCGCAAGCAAACCGAAGTTCTCAATGGAGGAACGGTTGAGGAACCTACTCATCTGGGTCCGGGACTCTAACAGAGACTGAGCAAGACGAGCGCCGCGGGTATAATCAGTTGACCGATCCACATAAAAAAAGGCTGCTCATGCGAGCAGCCTTTTTTGTGTTGCTAAGTCGTTGCTTACGGATTAGCAGCGTCCCAGGCAGTCTCGTCGAACGGGAGGGCCAGACGGTCGAACAGTTTAAAGCCGCCACTGGAGTTGGCCAAGGTAATGTTGGGGGCAGGCGTGGAATTAAGCTTGAGCCTGTCCAGCCGGCGCAGGTCGACCCAAAATTGACCTTCGTAGAAGAGTGAGTAACGACGCTGCCGCAGAATTTCATTCACCAAGTCGTCTTTCGCCACTTTACCGCTGTAGGGCCCTAGCCCCCCCGAGCGAGTCCGGATGGTATTGATGTCAGCAACAGCCCCCACTAGGTTGTCGCTTTTGGCTTTCGCCTCGGCCGAAATGAGGATAAGCTCTTCGTTGCGAATAATGGCCAGCGGAGTCGTTTGCGAGGCATACACTGCCGGCTCGTAGTTGCCCGTGATGCCGCCTAGCTGACGCGGGTCGGTTCGCTTCGACACTTTGCTGAGGCGCAAGTCACCGGCCTCGGCCTCATTCACGAAGTTATCTGGTACCGTTACCAACGTAGAAGGTCCCGTATTCAGTACTTGGTAGTAAGGGTTGCCTTCATCGTTGGCGATGCTGGGGTTAAAAGTCAGCGTTGGACCAAGCGTCAGCGAACCTGCCGAGTCGTAAAACGAGGCTCCTAACGCCTTGAGGGCCCCCGCATTGTCACCTTGGTAAAGTGCTACACGGGCGGCCAAGGCCCGGTTGAATAGAAGGAAAGTGCTGGGCGTGTCGAATCCAGCATAACCGGCTGACAAAGGGAAGGCAAAAGAAGTGCCTCCCGCCGCCAACTCGGTCGCACCTTGGTCGAGTAGCTGCCTGATGTTGGCCAGGGCTGGGGCAGAACCCGCCGTGAACTTACCCGGCTTAAGGTAGTTGGAAACGTCGATGCGGATGCCATTTTCGCCCATCAAATTGAGCAGATGCAGCTTAGCCAATGCCTCGTAGGTATCGGCAAAGCCCAGAATACCCTTCACTTGGTCAGCCGTTATGGCCGACGTGGCCTGCGCCGACTGCCGGAATACGTTGGCTGCCCGGATGGTACGGGCAAAGGCGTAGTAAGAGCCAACCGAATAAAAGGCAGCGTTATCGAGCTCGCCTTTGGTGCCCAGAATCTCGGTGTACCAGCGCGGTTCGTTGCTGGCCAGAATGATAACTTCCCGGCCTAGGGTACCCGTAATTTGCAGGTAGGGCGCGTTGTTGGTGTGGCCCAGGCGAAAAGATGCTTCTACCCCTGTACCCAAGGCCCGAATTTGGGTAGCCGTGGCGTTTACCGCGACGCTTTCCAGGCTAGGGCTGTTGGGGTCGGTTACCGGCTCGATGGTTGTCGAGTTGCAGCCAGGGGCCGCCAGCAGCACGGCCAGGGAGCCGGCCAGGGCTAGGGTACGCCGCTTATTTTTAAAATTGACTTGCATAAGGCTAGTTGAAAGGAAATGATTTAGAAATCCAGGTTGACGTGGAAGAACACTCGTTTGGTCGAAGGGTAGCCAACTACGTCGACCTGCGCCTGGGTGTTAGTCGAGCCAAAGTTCGATACTTCTGGGTCGTAGCCAAGATAATTCGTCCAAGTGATCAAATTGTTGCCTGAGACGCCCAAGCGGATGTTTTTCACGTAGTCGTGGAACACGCTGCTACGCATCGCGGCTGGGATGGAATAGTAGAGCGAAATTTCGCGTAACCGCACGTAACCGCTGTTCTGGATGTAGGATCCGGCATTGAAGCTCTGGCGGGCCAGTCCAAGCGGAACGGTTGTGGTAACGCCAGTAGTGGGGTTGGTTGAAGTGTAGGGCTGGTCGTAGTCGGCGCTGGTTCCGAAGCCATCTTGGTTCGTTACCGTCAGGTTGCTGGTGTAGCTGTCCTTTTTCCAGTGCAGCAAAAACGAGAACTCAAAGTTTTTGAGAATGGTAAAGCTGTTTAGATACGACATCTGAAACTTGGGCTGGGCATTACCGTAGCGGGTGAGGTTGCTAGGTGTGTTGGGGTTGTCGGTAGCGCTTCTCGGGTTACCGTACCACTGCGTTGGTGACTCCCCTTCTTTAAAGAAAGTAGTACCGTAGCCGGCACCGAAGCCAGGGTTCAGGTTAATAACGGGTACCACCAAGCGCGTTACTTCCGTGCGGTTTAGCCAAAAGTTCGTGGTCGAAGTCCAGCGAAAATTTGCCGTCTGGACCGGCACCAGGCCCAAGGCCAGCTCCAGGCCGCGGTTGCGCAGGTCACCCACTGGAAAGGCCCGAAGGGCTCGCACCCCCGTACCAGAAGCCGTAACGAAGGTCTGCACTAGGTTGATTACTTTTTTGTTGTAAACGGTAGCTTCCACTGTCACCCGGTTGTTCAGGAAACCCAGGTCAATACCGGCTTCCAATTCGGTGGCGCGCTCCGGGGCAATTGCGGGGTTGCCTACTACCGTGGAGGGCAAAGAGCCCACGTTACCACCGGTGCTGATGCCACTCAAGGGCGAGAATGTAGCGCCGAAGAAGGCAGGGCCCCCGGTTTCACCGTAAGCCGTCCGCAGCTTGATCAGGTTAACCTGATTGAGCGAGAAGCCGTTGAGCTTAGCCAAATTCACCGCCAATGAGCCGCGGGGGAAGGCATAGAGCTTGCTTGGGTCGCCGTTACGGCTCGATTTATCGAAGCGCACGCCACCGGTGGCCACTATCAGATCCTTAAAGTTTACCCCCTGCTGGGCAATGTACCCTACGTCGGTTTCATCCTTTATAGAGGTCTGCTGCGTCACGATGGTACCGCGGTCGGGCTGGAGCGGACCCGGAGCAAGGTTTTGACCTTGGCTGTACTGCAGCTGGGTGTTCAGGCCCAGGCGCACGGCACCCACTTGCGAGTTCAAAGCCAACGGCCCGAGCTTCCAGTCGTAAATCAGGAAGGTCTGGAGGTTATAGTTGAAAAAGTTGTTTTTGGCTACGCGAGCCACCCCCGGGTTGGCCGAGCTGATCTGCGACTGTAAGTCGGCGGGCAGAGCCAGCAGGGCGTTAGAGGCGGCAAAATCGATGCCTCCCTGACCAGTTATGCGCAATGACGAGTTCTCTTTGTCGACCAGGCGGACGACGGCGTTACTCGCAGACGTTACTCGGTTGGTGGTTTCCTGGTTGATGGCCCGTTCCACAATGGCTAGAGGGTTATCGCCCGTGTAAGGCGAGTTCGGGTAAATGCCCGTCACCGGGTCTCTGTGCAGATCAATGAAGCTGGGAATTGACAACAGGTTGTAGCCCACGGATACGCCATTGTTATCGTTGCCAAAGAAGCTCCGGCGGTTGGTCGTGTTGGAGTAGCCAGTGCTGAGGCCCAAATCGACGCGCGAACCAATCTTTTGATCCACATTCGAACGAATCGAGCTGCGCTGATAGTCGGTGTTTTGTACAATACCTTCTTCCTTGCTATTCGAGCCCGACACGTAGAACTTGGTGCGGTCGTTGCCACCCGAAATACTCACATTGGTGTTGCGCAAGTGGCCCGTGTTGCCAAATACTTCGCGCTCGTAATCATAGGTTTTGCCTTTGGCAGCTTCGAAAAAGGGCAAGCTGCCCCGGCCAAACACATTGACAACTTTGGTCGTATCAAAGTCGGAGTGCCCAAGGTAACGCTGGATGCGCTGAAAGCCAATGTCCTGGCTCACGTTTATCCGCGTTTGGCCGGCTACGCCGCGTTTGGTCTTGATGATGATAACCCCGGCGTTGGCGCGGGTGCCATAGATGGCGGCCGCGCTAGGTCCTTTTAGAATTTCAATCGACTCAATATCGGCCGGGTTCAAATCCGAAATGCGATTGGTGCCGGCGTCCTGGGAAGTGCGGCCCGTTTCCCCCGAAGCGCCCGAAAAAGCGAGGGAGCCAGCACCGTTGCCAATCTCTTGGCTAACAGCGTAGACACCGTCGACAATGTAAAGCGGCTGCACGTTGCCGGTGATTGTGGAAATACCGCGTAGCTGAACGGATACGCCCCCGCCCGGAGCACCGCTGTTGGAACTGATGTTGGCACCTATCACCTTGCCATTCAAAGCGGCATCGACCGTAACCGGCCGGGTGCTTCCGTATAATTCGTTGGCAGTAACAGTAGATATTGCGTTGGCCAGGTTGGAACGCTTAACAGTCGAGGCAAGGCCGTTTACCACCACCTCGTCGAGCGAGCGGGGAGCAGCTTCGAGCGACACCGTCACCGAATTGGTGGAGGTTATATTTTGCTCAATGCTTTTGTAGCCCACAAAGCTGAACAGCAAGGTAGCGGTGGTGGTGGGAGCGCTAAATGAAAAATCGCCGTTGGCATTAGTCGCCGTTCCGGCCCGTGTGCCTTTGGCGAGTACCGTCACGCCAGGGATCCCCTGGCCGCTGGCGGCGTCGGTGACCCGGCCCGATAGGGTTTTGTCTTGTGCAAAGGCCTGCTGCAACAGGCACGTCAACATCAAGAAGACTAGAATAAAAAACTGTTTCATAAAGGTGAGAAAAATGAAAAAGGGGAAAATTGTGGTTGGGCAACCTTAGGGCAAATTATGGCATGTTTTTCACACAAGCCCCAACCAAAAAAAAGTTTTAATGGACGGGCCTGTTATTTGTTAACTTTATGAATACTAAAGATCACACTATCAAAATTATACGAAGCAAGTCGACAAATTAATTTAAATTTTCTTCATGGAAAACTTATATGATGTGTCGTCCATAGTTGACGGTTGCTAAACTGCACTACCGCCGAGTATTAGGCAAACTTTTGGACTTTTGCATTATGAACACTCCCGTTGTCATCGGCCCTGCGGCCCTGCCCGAGTTGGCAGCCTACCTGCATCGCCCGGCTTTTAGCCAAGTCTTTGTGCTGGCCGATGCCCATACGGTCCGGCTCTGCCTGCCTGAGCTGGCAGCCTACCTACCAGTGGGCCATCGAGTTATCGAGATTCCAGCCGGCGAGGAATACAAAACCTTGGCAACCTGCGACCTGGTGTGGAGCGAGCTAACGCAATGGCAGGCCGATCGTCACGCCCTATTGGTGAATGTGGGCGGCGGGGTGGTAACGGACCTGGGCGGCTTTTGCGCAGCGGTTTACAAGCGGGGCTTGGCTTTTGTACAGGTGCCCACCACACTGCTGGCTCAGGTTGATGCCGGCGTGGGTGGTAAAACAGGTGTTGACTACCAAGGATTTAAAAATCATTTGGGCGTATTTCAGGAGCCACTGGCGGTGTTCATTGACCCGCAGCTGCTCGCCACGCTCGACCCGCGCCAACTCAAAGCTGGCTACGCCGAGGTGCTGAAGCACTGGCTGATTGCCGACGCTGACGCGTTTGAACGCCAGCGCCGCTTAGGCTGGCTCACCGATGACTGGACTCCCATTATCCGCGAGTCGGTGGCGCTCAAGCAGCGTATCGTGGCCGACGACCCGCTTGAAACCGGGCCCCGCAAGCTGCTTAACTTCGGCCACACCGTGGGCCACGCCCTCGAAAGCTACCTGCTGACCCAGCCTGGCCGAGAAGTGCTGCACGGCGAAGCCGTGGCCGCCGGTTTGGTTTGTGAAAGCTGGCTTTCGGTACAGCGCGGCCTGTTGAGCCCGGAAGAGCTGGACCGTATCGAAACCTTTGTGTTTTCGGTGTTCGATAAAATTTCCTTCGTGCTGCTCGAAACTCAGGCCATTGCTGAGTTCGCGCGACAAGACAAAAAGAACACTGCCGGGGTCATCAACTGTACGCTGCTGCACGGCATCGGCCGCGGCGTGTACGATCAGCCCGTGTCTGAAGCCGATATTGCGGCGGCGCTGCGCTACTACCACAAGGTGTAGTGCCTGCTTTTCATGGCGTAATCATTTAATGCACAATTTTATCAACGATTCTCTTTCCCTTCGCTGGTCCGGTGGGGCCCTGCGCGGCCTGGCGCACCTGCCTGCTTCCAAGAGCGAAAGCAACCGCGCGCTTATTCTGCACGCTTTGGCCGGCGGGGGCCATCTCCACAACCTTTCCGACGCCCACGATACACAACTCATGCGCGCCTTGCTGGCGGGGGCCCCGGGCACGGACCGGCTCAGCGCCGAAGACGCGGGCACCGTGATGCGCTTTCTTACCGCTTATCTGGCCGTAACCGACTGGCGCGGCGAGCTTACCGGCATGCCGCGGATGCAGGAGCGGCCCATTGCCGTGCTGGTGGAGGCCCTGCGCCAAGCCGGGGCCGACTTAGATTATGCGGGCCGCGAAGGGTTTCCGCCGCTGTACCTGCGCGGGTTCGCGCCGGTAGCCGACGGATCCAGCCCCACGCGCCTCAGTGTGCGGGGCGACATTAGCAGCCAATACATCTCGGCGCTGCTAATGGTGGGCCCCTACTTGCCCGGCGGCCTGGAGCTGACGTTGACCGGCGCGGTCGGCTCCCGTCCTTACATAGAAATGACGTTGGCGCTGATGGCCCGCTTCGGGTCCATGTGCACCCCTAATGCCGACACCACGCGTTTGGTAGTGCCCGCTGGCCGCTACCACGCCGCCGATTACGCGGTGGAGAGCGATTGGTCGGCGGCCAGCTACTGGTACGCGCTGGTTGCCCTGGCCCCAGCCGGCTCCGAAGTTGCGCTGCCCGGTCTGCGGCAGCAATCGCTGCAAGGCGACCAAGCCATTGCGGGTATGATGACGCATTTTGGCGTCGAAACCACGTACTTGCCTGCCGAGGGCGGCGTTCAGCTGCGTCAAGTACCGCGCGCCGCTGCGCCGGGCGTCCTCCGCCTGGATTTTTCCGACTGCCCCGACCTAGCCCAGACAGTGGCCGTGGTGGCCGCAGCCCTGGCCGTACCGCTCGACCTGACCGGCCTGGAAAGCTTGCGCATCAAAGAAACCGACCGTATTGCTGCGCTGCAGATTGAGTTGGTCAAGTTCGGCGGCGGTTTGCAGGAAGTGGAAGAAGGCGTATTTCGAGCAATATCTACCGATTTCCAGGTCGAAAATCAGTCGGTTGCTACCTATCACGACCACCGCATGGCCATGGCTTTCGCGCCGCTTGCCTTGTTGGGGCCGCTGGTGGTGGAGGGCCCCCAGGTGGTGCGCAAATCGTACCCGCAGTTCTGGAATGAGTTGGCCCGCGCCGGCTTTGGCATTAGCGAAGCCGGCTGAGGCAGGTCGCCGCGTGGTGCAAGCGGCTGCCGTACCAACTGAACATCTCGCCGTCGACCAGCTCAATCCGCGCCGCCGGGCATATTTCCTGGAGCTCGGCCACGTGCTTCTCCCGGAACGGGTACGGCTCGGACGACAACAGCACGCGCTGCGGTGCGGCAGCAGCGAGTTGCGCCGGGCTGATTTCGGGGTAGCGCCCCAGGGCCCCGAACACGTTGACGAAGCCCGCCCGGCGCAGCAAGTCGTCGATAAATGTGCCGCCAGCGGCCGCCATGTAGGGCTTGCGCCAAATGAGGTAAGTCGCCGGCACTGGGGGCCTTGGCGTAGCCAGCGCCTCGAATAAGCTGGCAATAGCGGCCGCCATGGGTTCGGCCACGCGGCTGGTTCCGGTAATGAAGCCCACTTGCCTGATCATGCCCAAAGCCTCAGGTAAGTTGGCCACGTTGCTCATCCAGACGGGGTAATGGGCCGCCAATTGCTCAATTCCTTCCTGGTGGTTTTCTTCTTTGTTGCCAATAATGAGATCGGGCCGGCAGGCGGCTATCTTGGCGAAATCGAAGTTTTTGGTGCCGCCGACGACTAATGCTTTGTGGCGGGCAAATGGCGGATGAACGCAGAATTTGGTGACCCCTTCTACTTGCTTTCCCAATCCCAGGTCGAAGAGCAGCTCCGTTTGCGAGGGCACCAGCGACACGATGCGCTGCGGCGGAAACGGCACCACCACCCGCCGGCCCAGCTGGTCGACGACGGTAAGCGGGCGTTGCAGCGCGGCGTAGCTCATGGGCGATAGACATAAAACGCCGGCAGCACCGACGTCTTTAATCAAAATTCTTCAGAGGCTAGGAGAAATAACGAAAGTCGTGGCCGTCCTCGATGCGCAGCAAGGTTTCGTAAATCAACTGAATGACCGCCTCTACGTCGTCCTTGTGCACCGTTTCCACAGTGGTGTGCATGTATTTGAGAGGAAGAGAGATAAGTGCCGATGCCACGCCCTGGCCCGAGTAAGCAAAGGCATCGGTGTCGGTGCCGGTTGAGCGGGTGGCGGCGGCCCGCTGGAAAGCAATGCCGTTGTCCTGGGCTGCGGCGATGATGAGGTCACGCAGGTTGTTTTGCACGGCGGGGCCGTAGGTGACAACAGGACCTTTGCCACAGGAGATGTCACCGGCGGTTTTCTTTTCGTACATCGGCGACTGGCTATCGTGCGTTACGTCCGTCACAATGGCCACGTCGGGGTTGATGCGGTGGGCCACCATCTCGGCCCCGCGCAGGCCAATTTCCTCTTGCACAGCGTTCACGATGTACAGGCCGAAGGGCAGTTTCTGTTGATTTTCGTGCAGCCTGCGGGCCACTTCGGCAATCATGAAGCCGCCCATCCGGTTGTCGAGGGCCCGCCCAACATAAAATTTATCGTTCAGCACCGTGAACTCGTCCTCAAACGTAACCACGGCACCCACGTGGATGCCCATTTCCTCTACCTCTTCGGCGCTGCTGGCGCCACAATCCAGAAACACGGTTTCGATGGTGGGGGCCTTGTCTTGCTCCGCCTTGCGCACGTGGATGGCCGGCCAGCCGAATACTGCCTTCACAACACCCTTGCTGCCGTAAATATTTACGCGCTTGCTTGGGGCCACCAGCGGGTCGGAGCCGCCGTTGCGGCGCAGATACAAATAACCTTCCTTGGTAACGTAATTAATAAAATACGATATCTCGTCGGCGTGAGCCTCTATTACAACCTTGTATTTCGCGTCGGGATTAATAACGCCTACCACCGTGCCATAGGTGTCGACAAAGTAGCTGTCAATATATGGTTTGACGTAGTCCAGCCACAGTTTTTGGCCTTC
>JANPOR010000352.1:0-17204 GCA_031428075.1 Hymenobacter sp.
AAAAGGCATTGAAGCTGCCGTAGTTAAAAACCAAAACCAGGCCCGTGATAAGGCTGTACTGGCCCAGAGCGAGGAGATTCGCGAAAAGACCAAAACGACGGTAGCCTACCTGCGTGACTTGCGCGATAAGCTGGTAGTGGCCTCGGAGAACGTCAAAGGTTCGGGCGAGTACAAGAACATGAGCGCGGAAGACAAAGTAGCTATTACCATGATTGGCAGCGCCAAGAGCGGTTTGGCTTACCCGATGAAGACCAAGCTCAACGACTATGCCAACTACATCAAAGCTTATGTGCCCACGGCCCAGCTACTGGCCATGGACGGCCGCGAGGATCCGCTGGTGAAAACCATGCCCGAGCAGCGTAACAAGGACTTCGCCGAACTGAACTTCGAAAACACTCCGTTGGTAGCTGCTTTGGCTGTTCTTTCACAGAAGGAAACCGAGGTGCTGAAGTACGAAGCCGACGCTCTTTCGGCCCAAGCACAGAAAGTAGGTGCTAAGACGATTGTATTCGATAAAATCGGAGCATTTGCATCGGCTGAGTCGAACACGGTGGCTGCTGGTACTAAGTATAATGCCGAACTGTTTTTGACCGCTTCTGCTTCAAGTATCCATCCGTCAATGACTCTGAATGGTGGTTCGCTACCTGTGGATCCTAATGGACATGGTAAGGTTTCGTTTCTGGCCCGCCCAGGTAGTTTTGATGCTGCTGGTAATGCCAAGGCTTCGTGGACTGGTAAAATCCATTTTTTACAAAATGGCCGCGATACTACTTTTACGGTACTAGTGCCTTACACGATAACAAAGCCGGTGATGCAAATTCAGTCGGCTTCGGTGCAGGCACTGTACTTCAAGTGCGGCAATAAGCTGAGCGTACAGGTACCCGCTTTGGGGGCCCAGTACAAGCCTGGCTTCTCTGCTTCGGGCGCTTCGGTTATCCAGGGCAGCAAGCTGGGTGATGTAACACTGGTGCCTAACTCGCGTGAGGTGGTCTTGAACGTGAGCAGCGGTGGCAACGCCATCGGTTCACAAACCTTCCAAGTGCGCCCAATTCCTAAACCTGAAATTAAATGCTTTGTGGGCGGTCGCGAAGCCAACGAGAAACAAGGTACTCCTGGTACCGCCGTGCGCTCGATGACTTTAAAAGCTATTCCCGACGCAGGTTTTGCTACATTCCTGCCAGAAGATGCCCGCTACCGTGTATCGAGTTACGAGGTAACGCTAGTACGCGGTAAGCGCCCAGCTCTTCAAACTAAAACTGTATCGGGTCCCGAAGCCAACTTGAGCGATGTAGTGAATGCCTATCGCGAAGGAGACCGTCTTTACATCGAAGTTAAAGGCGTGCAACGCATGAACTTCCAGAATGGGGTGGAGCCGGTGAACGTGTCGCGCACTTTCAATATCCCGTTGTTGTAATAAACTATCCGGTTCCGGCGTTGACCGGCTGTTTTATCCCCGCACATTACGCGTTCTTATGAAAGCTACCCACACCCTAGCCGCTCTGGCCGTTGGCCTGACGCTTAGCACTGCCGCCTTGGCCCAAGAGCAGGCTACTACGGCCAGCAGCACGGGCTCGCGTCGTCCCATTCCGCTATCCGACCAAATGTTCCGCAAGAGCATCTGGCGCGCCATCGATTTGCGTGAGAAACAGAACAAGCCCATGTTCTCGGAAGGCAAGGAAATTACCCGCGTCATCCTCGATGCGGTGAAGCGGGGCGAGATCCAAGCTTACAAAAACGACTCGCTGACGTCGACGTTTACTCCAGCCGAAATATCGTCTAATGCGTCGTACGCTGACAAGACCAACGAATTGAGCGCTGACGAAAAAGCCGCTGGCTTTAGCGAAAAGGACCTGGGTGGAGGTGCAGCGGCCGACGATGGTTGGGGGGCTCCAGCCAAGAAAAAGGGCGCGAAAGCTACCGCTGCTACTACGCGTCGAGCCAAGTTAGGTGCCAACGGCAAACCGCTGAAAGACAAGCGTGGTAAAGTCATCTACGAAACGGTGCCGGCTGTGGCCTCCGTGCCTACGCCACCCAAGCCCAGCACCTACGAGTACCGTCCAAAGGATTTGTACCAGTTGGAATTAAAAGAGGACATGATTTTCGACAAGAAACGGTCGCGCATGTACCACGACATTAAGACCATTACCCTGCTCGTGCCTTCCACGCTCCCGTCCAACGTGTCGGGTATTGAGAAGCCAATTGGGACGTTCAAGTACAGCGATTTGGTAAAAGTGTTTCGTGCCAACCCGCAGAATGCCATCTGGTTCAACTCCCAGAACGATGCCCAGCACAAGAACCTCGCCGATGCTTTCGAGCTTTGGTTGTTTAACTCCTACATCACCAAAGTGTCGAACGCCGGCGACTCGCGGCTCGACGATATCTACGGCGGACAGCAGCAAGGCATTCTGGCCGCGCAGCAAACCGCTGCTGATCTGGTGGAATATGAGTACAACTTATGGTCCTTTTAGATTTTAGATTAACAAAAAAGCCCCGGCCAATTGGCTGGGACTTTTTTGTTTTAGACTGGCTGGCAAAAATTATTCGGTTTGGGCGAAATAGTCTTGCAGCACTTTGGTTTTGGCCTTGCCGACTTCGGCAACTAGCTCATTTTCACTCAGCTCACGGATTTTCTTCACGGACTTGAACTTGCTCAGTAGCTTGTCAGCCGTGACGGGCCCCAGTCCCTTCACCTCGGTAAGCTCGGTTTTGAGGGTGGCGGCGTCACGCCGTGAGCGGTGGAATGTGATGCCAAAGCGGTGGACTTCGTCGCGCATGCGCTGGAAAAGGCGCAGCGACTCGCTTTTCTTGTCGATGTAGAGTGGTAGTGGATCGTTGGGCACGTAAATCTCCTCCAAACGCTTGGCGATGCCGATGACCGGAATTTGGCCCCAGAGGTTGAGGTCTTTCAGGGCCTTCACGGCCATACTGAGTTGGCCTTTGCCGCCGTCGACGATGATGAGTTGGGGCAGGCTGGCGCCCTCATCTACGAGGCGACGGTAGCGACGTGACACCACTTCGTACATCGAATCAAAATCGTTGGGGCCGACCACGGTTTTGATGTGGTAGTGGCGGTAGTCCTTCTTGCTGGGCTTGGCGTTGCGGAAGCACACCATGGCGGCCACCGGGTTGTCGCCTTGAAAGTTCGAGTTGTCGAAGCATTCGATGTGCTTGGGTAATTCGGTCAGGCGCAGGTCTTTCTTGATGGTTTCCATGATGCGCACCTCATTGAGGTCTTTGCTACGCTCGTTCATGCTTTCCTTCTCCTTGCGGACGTAAAGCACGTTTTTTAGGCCCAACTCCAGCAGCTTGCGCTTGTCGCCGATCTGCGGGACTGAGAGTGTGACACCGGGCAGCGGTAAATCGAGCGGCACGTTGGAGAGGATCTCGCGAGCATCGCTTTCAAACTCCTGGCGGAGCTGCATTGCCAGCGGGGCAAGGATTTCGGCGTCGGGCTCGTCGAGTTTTTTTGTTACTTCCAGGCTCTGGGTGAGGATAATGGAGCCGTTCATCACCTTCATGTAGGAGATGAAGGCGGCCTTCTCATTTGAGGCAATGGCAAACACGTCGATGTTGGTGAGCGTATCGCTCACGATGGTGCTTTTGGCCTGGAAGGCGTCCAGCTTGTCAAGCTTCACCTTAAATTGGTGCGCCAGTTCGTACTGCATTTCCTGCGCAGCGCGGCTCATCTGCTCGCGGAAATACTGCTTAGGAATGCGCAAGTCGCCGTTCAAAATCTGCCGAATCTGGGCGATGTAGCCGTTGTAAGTGGCCTCGTCCTCCTTGTCCTCGCAGGGCCCCTTGCAGTTGCCAAGGTGGTACTCCAGGCACACTTTGAACTTGCCGGCCGCCACGTTCTGGGGGCTCAGGTTGAAAGTGCAGGTACGCAGCGGATACAGGGCCCTGATGAGCTCTAGTAGTACGTTCATGGCCGTGCCGGTGGCGTAGGGGCCGTAGTAGCGTGAGCCGTCGTTGATCTTTTGGCGGGTGGGAATTAGGCGCGGAAACCGCTCGTTGGTGAGGCAGAGGTAGGGGTAGGTTCTGCCGTCCTTCAGCAAGATGTTGTACTTGGGCTGGTGCTGTTTGATGAGGTTGTTTTCAAGCAAAAACGCGTCCGATTCCGAATCAACAATGGTAAACTCCAGGCGCTTGATGTTCTTCACCAGCTGCTGGGTTTTCTTGTTGTGGTCCTGCTTGCTGAAGTAGCTGCTTACGCGCTTGCGCAGGTCGATGGCCTTGCCCACGTAGATGATGCCCTCGTCGTCGAAGTACTTGTACACCCCCGGCCGGTGGGGCAGGCGGTTGATTTGCTCTTGCAACTGGGAAGAAGCGGCCATACGAAAAAAACGAAATAGAAAGTGCTACGAACCACAACGAAAAAAGGGCCCCTCGTGTGCCGAAAATTCCCCGGGGGGCCTTAAAAGTAATTCCGACCTGATAAAAGCATCCGCGCGGGTGCAAGTGCGCCCGTTACGGGACCAATAAGTCTGGCGTTAGAAGTTATTATCCCGTTTGCGGATCTAATAGGTCCGACGCTGGCAGTTGCTGGGGCTAGCATTAGAAGCTATTAGACCCGCAAACGAGATAATAAGAAAATTCGACCCACTAAAAGGTGCTTCCTTAGCAGCTTTTGCTCGCTAGGAGAGCCCTAAATATCCTGTTTATCGAGGTCGTCGGGGATGGGTTGGGCCATTTTCTGCTCGTAGGGAATGGTGTCGCGCTGGGCGGCCCCGGTGTACTTCGAGCAGTCGATCTCGATGGTCAGCGGTTTGACGGGCAGCGGGAAAGGCCCCCGGTTAATGGCCAGCTCTTTATCGGCGTACACCTTTTTCATGAAGATGCCATAGAGCGGCAGCGCCAGGCGGGCCCCCTGTCCATAGGCCCCGGTGCGGAAGTGAATGCTGCGGTCCTCGCCACCAATCCACATGCCGCAGACCAGGTCGGGCGTCAGGCCCATGAACCAGGCGTCGGAGTAGTTGGACGTAGTGCCGGTCTTGGCCCCGATTTCATAGGGGAAGTTGAAGCCCGTATGCAGGATGGTGCTGGTGCCGCCGGGCTCGGTGGTGCTGGCTTGGAGCATGTTGGTCATGATATAAGCCGTTTCCTCGCTCAGTACCTCCTTGGTTTGGGGGAGGAAGTCGCGCAGCACATTACCGTTCTTGTCCTCGATACGCGTCACCATCAGTGGGGCCGTCCACACGCCCTTGTTCACGAAGGTCGAGTATACCCCGCATAGCTCGAAGATGCTGCAATCGGAGGCTCCGAAGCCCACCGATGGCACTGCGTCAATCGGCGAGGTGATGCCCAAGCGTTTGGCGTAGCCGACCACGATTTCTGGGGTGAGTTGGTACACCAGCCATGCCGTGATGGAGTTCATAGAGCGGGCCAGTGCTTGGCGCAGCGTGAAGGTGCGCCCCGTGTAGCCGCCCTCGAAGTTCTGGGGCGTGTAAGGGGCCCGCCCGGCCACAGCGGGGAAAGTGGTGGCCACGTCGGGCCGCGGGTAGCATGGCGAATAGCCCTGGTCGATGGCCGCCGTATATACAATCGGCTTGAACGTGGAGCCCGGCTGGCGCTTGCCCTGGCGCACGTGGTCAAACTGGAAAAACTTGAAATTGGCGCCTCCTACCCAAGCCTTTACCTGGCCGTTCAGCGGGTTCATGGCCATGAAGCCGGCCTGCAAATAGCGCTTGTAATAGGCCAGCGAGTCGAGTGGCGAGAACAACATTTCCTTCTCACCCTGCCAGGTGAATACCGGCATCCTGTACTTCTTGTGCAAGTAATAATTCACCGAATCGCGGTTGCCGTCGTAGATGTTCATCAGCGACCGGTAGCGCTCGGTGCGGCGCATGGCGATGTTGAGGAAGTTGGGGATGACCTTGCCGTTCTCGTCGCGCCAGGGCAGTTGGCCTTTCCAGTGCGCCGTGAACCACTTTTGCTGTAACGCCAGGTGTTCGCTTACCGCCTGCTCGGCGTACTTCTGCATCCGCGAGTCAATGGTGGTATAAATCTTCAAGCCGTCGGCGTACAGGTCGTGATCGGTTTCCTTGGCCCAGGTTAGCAGCGACTTAGCCACTTCAGTGCGGAAGTAGGGGGCCAGGCCCTTGGTGGCGTTTTCCACGTTGTAGTGCAGCACGATGGGTTGGGCCGTATCGGCGGCCAGCTCGGCGGCGGGTAAGTAGTGGGCTTTGGCCATCTGGCGCAGCACCCAGTTGCGGCGGCGGCGCGAGCGGCCGGGGTGGGCCTTGGGGCTGAAGCGGCCGGGTGCGTTCACGATGCCCACGAGTGTGGCCGCCTCGGGCGTCGTCAGCTCGCGGGGGGCCTTATTGAAAAACGTCTTGGCCGCCGTGTTGATGCCGAAGGCGTTCGAGCCGTACTCTACCGTGTTAAGGTACATGCGCAGGATTTCGCGCTTGGTGTAGTTACGCTCCAGCCGGATGGCCAGCAGCCACTCCTTGGTTTTGGCCACCAGAATGCCCACCTTGCCGCTACCGTTCAGCAAGCCGTCGTTTAGGGTGTTGGGCTGGTCGGGCCGGGTCTTAAAGAGCACCTTAGCCACTTGCTGCGTGAGCGTGGAGCCCCCGCCGCCGCGCCCCAGGGCCAACACCGCCCGCGAAATGCTACGCGGGTCGATGCCCGAGTGCTGCTCGAAGCGCACGTCTTCCGTAGCCACCAGCGCGTCAATCAGGTTTTGGGGCAAGTCTTTGTAGTCGGCGGGCGTGCGGTTTTCGCGGAAGTACTTGCCGAGCAGCACGCCATCGGTCGAATACACCTCCGAGGCCAATTCCGAGTGCGGGTTCTCGAGCGATTTCAGGTTGGGCATCCGCCCGAACAGGTTCATGAAATTGCTATTCACGGCCAGCACGTAAAGCCCCGCCATCAGCACGCCGCCGCAAAACAACACCCATAGGGTGCGCACGAAAGCCGTGTAGCGCCCCGGCCGGGCCGGCGGGAGAGGGCCCTTGGGCCGGCGGGACGGGGCGGTAGAGTAGTCAGGCATAATCAGGCGAATGCAAAATCAACAGGCAAAAATAAAGCCCACAACCCATGCCAAGGCCGCCCGGCAAAAAGAGCACCAACCCCACTGGCGCTACTTGTATACTTTCTCGAAAAACGCTTGGTACCCGGCCAAGTCACCCGAAGCTTGCAGCAAAGCTAGGTTTTCGAGGCTGATGACGAGTGCCTGGTAGCCTTGGCCTCGCAGGCGCCCTAGCGGCGACTGGGGCCCCCGCAGCTTGGTGGCGTAGCTCTGGGCCACTCTGGCGCCGAGCAACGACCGAACTACCAGCAAATCATGGACAGCTTCGAGGGGTTGAGCCTGTACCTGCAAGTTGGCATCGCGGTAGAAGCGCGCGTTGTAAGTGCTCAGCAGCGCGGCCAAGTCGGCTACCGGCGGCGTGCCTTTAGCAAACACCAACACCACGGCATGGGCGGCGCTCAGTTGGGTGGTATAAGCCGTGGCAGGGGCGGCCGGTGCGGCGCCAGGAGGAGAACCTGCCGGCGCACCGGTGGGCGCGGGGGCTGGCACAGCGCTAGGGGCCCCAGGGACCGGCGCTGCCGCCGCCGGCACTGGCTTCGAAACTGCCGGACCAGGGGTGCCCGTAGCCGCACTGGGTGCCGAAGAGACCGGAGCGCCAGCCGCTGCTGGCACCGGAACCGAAACAACTGGAGCCGCCGCGGCCGGCGACTTGTCCGCTTGGTAGTAAACGCGCAGCCGGTTATCAATCTCCCCGGGGCGGAAACGCGATACCACTGGCTTATCGGTCGAGGCCAGAGCCCCGGTTATCTGGCCGGCGTCCTGCTTTTTATAGGTGCTAGCCAAGGCCTGGGCTTCGGGTACCAGTGGGCTGTCAGGGAAGTCTTTATAAAACTTTTCCACCAAGCCACGGGCCGTCACCGGGGGCTGAGTGCGCACCGAGAGCAGCGTTCTTAGGTACATCACCCGGTCATTCAGGTCGCTCTTGGGATAACTGCGTTGGGTGCGGGTCAGCAGGGCCCCGGCCTTGCGGAACTCCTGATTTTTATAAAGCACAAAAGCCGAGTCGAGGCGGGCCGCCACAGCATTGTGCAGGGCCAACTGGTGCTCGCGGTACAGCGGGTCGCCCACCAGCTTGGCGTAGAGCGACTGCGGAAACTCGCGCTGCAGACTTGCCGCGTATTGGGCGGCCTTGAGCGCGTCCGGCAAAGCCTTGTAGTGTAAATAAAGCAAATAATACGCATCGGGCGCGTGGGGCCCCCGGGGATAGCGCTGCACCTGCTGCGCGTAAGTGGCGAGGCCCCGGTCGCGCTCCTTCAATTGCTCCTTGTAAATGTTGCCCAGCTCGTAAAGCGCTGCTTCAACCATCACATTCGATGCTTGCAGCTTTTCGGGCGTGGTGGGCAGGGCTTGGCGGTACTGGGCCACCACGGCTTGCTTTTCGGCGGCGGGGTCGGTAGCCGGCGCCGCAGCAGGGCCTGTGGGGGCCCCGGTGGGGTTCACTCGGGTGTTGGCGTTACCGGTCACGGCGAGGGGCACACCGCCGTTGGCCGCGGTATTGGGCGAGTTGCTGGGCTGGCTGGTGGTGCGCCAGTTGTCTTGCAATCGACGGTCGCCCCATCGCCGCAAAAAGTCGGAGCGCGCGATGCCCAGCGTCGCGGGGTTGTCGAAGTACCACTGGGCCCCCGTGCCGGCCGCGGTGGGGTCGAAAGCCAGCGGGTCAGGCGCAGTCTGGCCGTTAGGCAGCGCGCTTAGCGCGCTGCTGGTGGGAACCGTCCGGCCGGCCAGCTCGGCCGCCCGGGCCTGAGCTTTGTCGGCCAGGGCTTGTTTGGCAATGGTCCGCTGACGGGCTTCTAGCTCGGCGGTGGCGTACCGGTCCAAGCGCTGGTCGAGGGTGGTGGCGTCGAGCTTGGCCAATGCCTGCAAGCTGTCCTGAGTTTCGACGATGGTGTACTGTTTGGCAAATTCCCGCAACACATCGGCGCGCTCCTTAATGGCAGCGTAGGTGCGGTCGGTCGAGACCAGATTCTGCACCGTGCTGTCGTAGTAAGCTGCCGCAAGCGAGTACTTCTGAAGGTTTTCGTAGTAGATGCGCCCCGCTAGCAGATAAGTGTAGCTCCTCTGCGAGCGGTTGGTGGTCGTAGCCTTGGCCGACTTGCGCAGTTGCGCCAGGGCCTCAAGGTAATTCTTCTGGCGGTAGACCAGCCGCGCCATCTCGTAATAAATCTTGTCTTGATAATCCTTGTTTTTCTGGTCTTTTAAGAGCCCAGCAAAGTACTTGTCGAGCCGCGCTTTATTCTGGTCGTCGAGGCCCGATACTTGGGCCAGCAGCAGCTTGGCAAAAAAGTCTAGCTCGTAGGGCGGGTTGTGGGCCAAGATGTTATCGAGCTCAGCTACTGCTTTCTTATTATCGCCCTGCTCTTGGTAAAGCTGGGCCAGCAGGTAGCGGGTGCGCGAACGTTCGTTTTTCGCTTCAATCAACGGAATAGCTTTCTCGAGCTGTGCAATGGCTGGCTTGGGCTGCTCAATGCGCAAGTAGTAGTCAGCACGGGTCAGAAACAGTTCTCGGGCGTCGGCCGGCAGACCAGCCTCTTTGTCTAGTAAGTCCGACACGGCCCGGGCACTTTCCAAGTCGTTGGTGGCTACGAAAGTGCGCATCAGTCCAATCAGGCCCTCGTGCCGGGCATTGGGGTCCTTGCTGGTCGAGTTTACATACTTGAATGTCTGCGCCGCGTCGTCGAACTGCATCGAGTAGAACCGGGCCCAGGCCACCAGCAGGTACGCATCGTCGGTCCAGTCGGAACCCGGCCGATTCTGAATCGGCATCGACGCCTTTTTAATAATGTCACTAAGGTCGGCGCGGCCAGCCCGCACGCTGGCGCTGTCGAGGGTTGGGAACAGCGGCAGCCGCTGGTTGTAATCGTTTATCCGCCCGGTGTAGAGCTTGGTTTCGGTGGCGCGTAGCTTCTCGCGGGCCAGAAAGAAGGCGTTGTCGCGGGCCGCCACGTTGTTTAGGGCATGGCCCACAAGGCCCTTATCGGACGCGCAGCCGCTGAGTAGCCCCAGCAACAGCCCGGTCCACGTCAGCCAACGAAAATTTAGCAGATGATGCGTCAAAGCAAAAAAATAAAAGCCGATTATTGGGCTAGCAACGATGCGCCGGACCCGAAATGTTCGTTGAGTCGGGTCCCGTTTGAAGCTTACCAACGGCCGCGGCCGGGTAAAATTACGTTTCGCTACCCTAAACACCGCCCGGTCTGTGCCGTAGCTTTACGTCTCGCCCTTCACGCCCCGCTCATGCCCAACGCGCCTGCTCCCGGGCCCAGCCCCGAATCCGATGCCTCTAGTCCCGACCGGATACGTACCGTTGCCAAATACTCGGGCATTGCTTTTCAAATGCTGGCCACCATTGGCCTCAGTGCCTGGGCTGGCGTGTGGCTCGACGGCCACTTCCATTCCAAAACACCCTGGTTCACCATCGGGCTGATGCTGGCGGGCGTGTTGGTGGCGCTTTATCAAGTTATTCGCTCCCTTACTAAAGGCGTTTAGCGCCTGTCTTACTATGCCCGTTTTTATGCGGCCTTTTGTAGCCTTTTGCCTCGTGGTCGGCCTTGCTCTATACGCCTTGCATGCCGCCTTTGGGGCCGCAGTGGTGCACCCATTGGCCCCGCACTTGCTGGCCGGACTGGCTGTCCTCACCCTCATCGGGTTGGCACTCACAGCCCGCGCTATTCGCGTCAATCCTGACAATTTTTTGGCTGCCTATTTTGGCTCCGTGGCGCTGCGCCTTGTGGCCGGGATGGGGGCCGTGATGGCCTATTTATATACCGGTGGGGCCCACGCCGGACGGGCCACTTATACCTTCCTGGGGGCCTTCTTCATCCTGTACTTTCTCTTCGCTGGATTTGAAATTTGGGCTATTTTGACTAACTTGCGGCCGTTTTCCAAAAAACAAGTACCGGAGCAATAGTCAGTTACTTCGGTTTGTGTTCTCAAGATTGTTTGAATGAAGCGTTTACTGTCGATTCTCCTTCTTTTCCTAGCTCTGCCGGTTTTTGCCAACGAACCCGCCAAGGGCGCTGAATCAGCCCGCGCCTTCAACCCCGGGGAAGTTATTTTGCACCACGTTGCCGACTCGCACGAGTGGCACTGGTTCTCGACCGACAACGGTAGTTTCGTTAGTTATTTCCCGGTTATCGCCTACCAACCTGGCCAAGGTTTGGTGGTGTTTTCGTCGGAAAAAGTAGCCGAGGGCAAGAGCTACGGCAACTTCAAGCTCGACGACGAGCACCTGATTACTTTGGACGGCAGCAAGGTTTACGATTTCTCCATCACCAAAAACGTGGCAGCTCTGGCCATAAGTAGCATCCTGCTCGTGGTAGTGTTCGCCTCGGTGGCGCGTAGCTACAGTCGCCGGGCCGGCCAAGCCCCCACTGGTATGCAGTCGTTTCTGGAGCCGTTTGTAGTGTTCATCCGCGACGAAGTTGGCAAGAAGAGTATTGGGCCCAAGTACGAGCGGTACATGCCCTACCTGCTCACGCTATTCTTCTTTATCTGGTTTAACAACCTGTTAGGCCTCACGCCCGGCGCTGCTAACCTCACCGGCAACATTGCCGTAACGATGATGCTGGCGCTGCTCACGCTGGTTATCACCCTGTTCAGCGGCAATAAGAACTATTGGGGCCACATTTTTGCACCTCCCGGGGTGCCGTGGCCGCTCTATATCATCATGGTGCCGGTCGAACTGATAGGAATTATTGTGAAGCCCTTTTCGCTTATGGTGCGTCTATTCGCCAACATTACGGCCGGCCACATCATTATCCTGAGCTTCATCAGCCTGATTTTTATCTTCCGCTCGGCCGCTGCCGGCCTACTATCGGTCCCATTTGGCCTGTTCATCAGTGTCTTGGAGCTATTAGTGGCCGTGCTGCAAGCCTACATTTTTACCTTGCTCACTGCAATGTATATCGGAAGTGCGGTCGAAGAACACCATGAGGCGCACGATGGGGCCCACGCCAACGATTTTGGTACTGCTGAACAGCGCCAAGGCGGTTCAGATATTACCCATCTGACCCGGTCCGACATTGCGGCGCACTAATTAGTTGCCCCAACTCCTAGGATCTACGCGCCTCTGCGATTCTAATAATTCCTTCGTTTTTCTTTTTTTAACACACTCCCCTCTTACCATGCTTCTCTCGTTGTTACTGCAAGTTGTTAATTCAGTTGGTTTGGCTGTAATGGGTGCCGGTATCGGTGCTGGTTTAGCCATCGTGGGCGCTGGCCTAGGCATCGGCCGCATCGGCGGCAGCGCCATGGAAGCCATCGGCCGCCAGCCGGAAGCTTCGGGTAAAATTCAGACTGCCATGCTCATCGTGGCGGCCCTAGTGGAAGGCGCGGCTTTGTTTGCTGTAGTAGTTTGCTTGCTCATCGCTCTGAAGCTGCAATAATTGCGTTGACGAGCCCGGCCGGTCGGTTCCTGCTCCGCAATGGCGGGCCGGGGCCAGCTGAGCCGGGTTTCATTCGTTACGGGTCGGATTTGCTTGCCAAGGCGCGCCATTAGCGCCAGCCGACGGCACCGGATGCCTTGTCCATTTGTTAGTCAGGCTGTTAAACTGCTGATACTATGTCGCTCATTACCCCCGAATTTGGTTTGCTGTTTTGGCAAACCCTTATTTTTCTAATCCTCTTCTTGCTGCTGGCTAAGTTTGCTTGGAAGCCCATCTTGGGGTCGCTGAAAGAGCGCGAAGACAGCATCGAAAGCGCTTTGCGCATGGCCGATCAGGCTAAAATAGAGATGCAGCAGTTGAGAGCTGGTAACGAAAAATTGTTGGCCGAGGCCCGTCTGGAGCGTGACCGTATGATGCAGGAAGCGACGATAATGGCCAACCAACATCGCGAAACCGAGAAGGCCCGCGCCACCAGCGAAGCCAATCATATCGTGCAACAAGCCCGTGAAGCCATTCAAACGGAAAAAAACGCTGCCTTGGCTGAAGTGAAAAATACGGCTGCCCGTCTTTCGCTTGACATCGCCGAGCGCATACTGCGCCGAGAACTAGCCGATCCCGCTGCCCAAACGCAGTTGGTGGATTCGTACTTAAAAGAAGTAAAACTCAATTAAGCTGTTGGCTGCTAGTTGTTGGCTTTTGCTCTCGAGTTTTCACGAAGCAAAAACTAATGGTGAACAGCTAATGGCCAATAGCTAACCAACTAATGGCTGACCAACGAGTAGCGGCCCGCTACGCCAAGTCGCTGCTCGACCTCGGGCAGGAGCAAGGTATCCTGGAAATGGTAAAGCAAGACATGGACCTGCTGGGCCAAGTCGTGGGCGACAGCCGCGAGTTGCGCCTGCTTCTGCGTAATCCTATCGTAAAGCACGACAAAAAGCTGGCTATTCTCACCGCGCTGTTTCAAGGTAAAGTTTCGGACCTGACCATGCGCTTTTTTACCTTACTCACTCAAAAGAACCGGGAGGGTGCGCTGGAAAGCGTGGCGATCGAGTTTAAAGCGCAATACAATGCATTGCGCGGCATTCAAACTGCCGAAGTGACCTCTGCTACGGCCCTCACGCCTGCTCTTCGCGCCCAGATGCGCCAAGAGGTGACGCGACAAAGCGGCCGCCTCGATGTGGAGCTGGTCGAAAATGTGGATCCGGACCTGATTGGCGGTTTCGTACTGCGGGTGGGTGACCGCCAACTCGACGATTCCGTACGCTCTGGATTGCGGAAGATTCGCACCGCCCTGCAAGAAAATTCCTACCAAAATAACCTGTAAGTCAGCATCATGGCAGAAGTACATCCGGATGAAGTATCCGCAATCCTGCGGCAACAGTTGTCCAATTTCAAGTCCGAAGCCGAGTTGGAAGAAGTCGGCACGGTGTTGCAGGTCGGCGATGGCGTGGCCCGTATTTACGGATTGACCAAGGCACAGTCGGGCGAATTGCTAGAGTTCGAAAATGGCCTGCAGGCCCTCGTACTGAACCTGGAGGAAGACAATGTAGGGGCCGTAATGCTTGGCGACTACAGCGGCATCCGCGAAGGGGCCACGGTGCGCCGCACTAAGAAAATTGCTTCTATTAAAGTAGGCGAAGGCATTGTGGGCCGTGTGGTGAATACGTTGGGCCTGCCCATCGACGGCCGGGGGCCCATTCAAGGCACGTTGTATGAGATGCCGTTGGAGCGCAAGGCCCCCGGCGTGATATTTCGCCAGCCGGTGACCGAGCCGCTGCAAACCGGCATTAAGAGCATCGACGCGATGATTCCGATTGGCCGGGGTCAGCGCGAATTGATCATCGGCGACCGCCAGACTGGCAAGTCGGCTGTGGCCATCGATACCATTATCAACCAGCGCGAGTTTTTTGAGCGCGGTGAACCCGTGTTCTGCATTTACGTGGCTGTGGGCCAGAAAGCCTCGACAGTAGCCCAAGTGGTGAACTCCTTGCAGAAAGGTGGGGCAATGGACTACACCGTGGTGGTGTCGGCTTCCGCTGCTGACCCAGCACCGTTGCAATTTTACGCTCCCTTTACTGGGGCCGCTATTGGCGAATTCTTCCGCGACACGGGTCGTCCGGCTCTGGTGGTATATGATGACTTGTCGAAGCAGGCCGTTGCTTACCGCGAAGTGTCGCTGCTACTGCGCCGGCCGCCGGGCCGCGAGGCTTACCCTGGCGATGTATTTTACCTGCACAGCCGCTTATTGGAGCGGGCCGCCAAAATCAACGCCTCGGACGCTATTGCCCGCGACATGAACGACCTGCCGGATAGCATCCGCAGCATCGTGAAAGGCGGCGGTTCGTTGACGGCCCTGCCCTTGATCGAGACACAGGCTGGGGACGTATCGGCCTACATCCCGACTAACGTGATTTCCATCACGGACGGCCAGATTTTCCTCGAAACTAACCTTTTCAACTCCGGCGTGCGACCGGCTATTAACGTCGGTATTTCGGTGAGCCGTGTGGGCGGTAACGCTCAGATTAAATCCATGAAGAAGGTGTCGGGTACGCTGAAGCTCGACCAGGCCCAGTTCCGCGAGCTAGAAGCTTTTGCCAAGTTCGGCTCCGACCTCGATGCCTCGACCAAACTCATAATTGAGCGTGGCCGTCGGAACTTGGAAATCCTAAAGCAGCCACAGTTTTCGCCGGTGCGCGTAGAGGATCAAGTGGCCATCATCTACGCTGCTACCAATGGCTTGCTCGACAACGTGCCCGTAAAACGGGTGCGAGAATTTGAAAAAGAGTATACCCAAACGATGACCTCGCGCTATCCGGAGGTGCTGAAAGCCCTGAAAGCTGGCAAGCTTGAGGATACCGGCATCAAGGCGATGCGAGAAGTAGCTAAAGACGTATCGGCGCGGTATGCGGCGTAAGAAAATTATGAATTAGAGATTGAATGCCAAATCGTTAGTTAAATCACTGGCTTAGCAATAATCTCTGGTTTATAATTCATAACTGATTCAAATGGCTAGTTTAAAAGAAGTTCGCTCGCGTATCCAATCGGTGAGTAGCACACAGCAGATTACCAAAGCCATGAAAATGGTGGCGGCTGCTAAACTGCGCCGGGCCCAGGATAACATTGTGCGTATGAGGCCTTACGCCCAGCGCCTGAACACTATTCTTGATAATCTGACCCGGACAGCTGACGCCGATATGGTGAGCGACTACGGTAAGGCGCGTGAAGTGCGTCGAGTGATGATCATCGCTATTACTTCGGATCGGGGCTTGGCGGGGGCCTTTAACTCCAACGTTTTTAAAGGGATAGCTGCTTTGGTAGCTGAGCGCTACGCCGGTCTCCCGACAGCCAATATCTCGGTAATGGCCATCGGCAAGAAGGCCAACGATTACTACGCCAAGCGTAATACGCTAGTGGGCAACTACACGCACGTCTTCGCCCAATTATCGTTCGATACGGTGCGGGTGGCGGCGGAGCAGGCCATGACCGGCTTCCGCGATGGTGCCTACGACGAAGTAGTGATGGTGTACAACGAGTTTCGCAACGTGGCCACGCAAGTGGTACGCGCCCAGCAATTGCTGCCGCTGGTGCCTGTTGAGGCACCGGTCACCGCAGTTGCCACGGGAAACGCAGACTATATTTTTGAGCCCAACAAGGACGAAATCGTGAGAACGCTCATTCCACAGTCGCTGAAAATCCAGCTTTACAAAGCAGTACTGGAAAGCAACGCTTCGGAGCATGGGGCCCGCATGACGGCCATGGACAAAGCCACTGAAAACGCTGGTGAACTGCTGAAATCACTGAAGTTAACTTACAACCGGACGCGCCAAGCAGCCATCACAACCGAGATTCTCGAAATTGTGGGCGGCGCCGAAGCCTTGGCCGCTGGCTAAAAACCCGGATTAATATGGTGCCCTAAAAGCCCTGTGACCGTCTGGTTGCGGGGTTTTTTGTGTCAAATCACTTCGTTTGGGGCGGCAGTATCTGCCGGAGATTGATTCCAGATTTCCCAAGCTGCTTCGGCTTGCAGGCACAGCATTTCGAAGCCATTTTTGACGTGGGCTCCCGCCGTAATGCCGTTGGTCATAAACCGGGTTTCGGTTGGATTATACACCAAGTCGTAGAGGTAATGTCCAGCTGTGAGGGCGGCGTAGGGGAGGCGCGGGCACTCTTCGATGTGTGGAAACGTACCCACCGGCGTAGCATTGATAATGAGCGGGTGCCCAGCCACCAACGTTGGCGTTAGGCCGTCGTAGGTGAGGCCGGGGCCCGTAGGGCGGCGGCCCACTAGCCAAGAAGTAATGTTAAGGTCGCGTAGAGCTACTTCCACGGCTTTGGCGGCCCCGCCCATGCCTAATACCAAGGCCCGTGCCTCTGCGCCCCGCAATGGAAAAAACTGACGCAGCGATTCGCGGAAACCCACATAGTCGGTGTTGTGGCCCACTAGGCGCCCATCGGGCCGCACATCAATCACATTTACGGCCCCTACGCGGGCGGCAGCGGGCGTTACCTCGTTTAAGAACGGCCACACTTCCTCTTTATAAGGCACCGTTACATTGAGCCCACGCAAGTTGGGGTGCGCACGTATGAGTGCAGGCAGTTCGGCTATGCTGGGCAGTTGGAATAGGTCGTAGCGGCAATCGGTGAGCCCCAGGCTGTAAAACTTCTGGGTGAAGTAGGTCTGGGAAAAAGAGTGGCCGAGCGACCGGCCGATAAGTCCAAATTCACGCATGGGCGGGTATTAAGGCAGGGAAGGAGTTGCCCAAAACAACAGACGAAAAATTCCCGGG
>JANPOR010000353.1:0-12591 GCA_031428075.1 Hymenobacter sp.
CTCATGCTGTTGCACCTGGCCTTCTTCTATTACAATCCGGCGCGGCGCGCCAATCTGTACTTTGCGTTCTACACGGGAGCACTGAGCCTGGGCGCACTGGCCATCTACTCCGGCCCAGCGCTGCATTTCTCTTCGCTAGTCGAGGCCCTTGCCTTTGGACTGGTGTCGTACCTGCTGCTGTGGTTGAGCAGCCTGTGGGCCGCGCGGGCGCTTTACGCGTTGTTTGGGTTCCGGCCCGGCTGGCTTTACGCCGGCTTGTGCGTGAGCGGCGGCGTCCTGCTGGCCTACTTCTTGTTTCAGGGCTTGATGGACTTCACTGGTGCGGGTAGTTTTGTCGCCTTTCTGTTGGCCATCGTGCTGGCCACGGCCGAGCAGCTGCGCTTGACGGGCCGGGCCCTGCGCCAGCGCCAGGGCGGCGCCGCTATTATCGGGGTGGGCTTTGCGGTGACGCTCTTGGCCGGGCTCGGGCTCGTAGCCGTGGTTGTCAGCGGGACCACGCTATCGCTGCTGGCAAGCACGCTCACGTTCCCCTTCATCTTCCTGCCGCCGGCGCTGGCTATCTCGCTGTTTTTGGCCCGCGAGTTTGCCCGCGATGCCGAGCTGCTGCAAGTGAAACTGGGGGAAGTCGAGCGCCTCTCGGCCCAAACCCTGACCCAGGAACAGGACAAGCAGGAACTGCTGGCCGCGCAAAACGAAACGCTCGAAACCCAGGTGGCCCAGCGCACGGGCGAGCTGCAACGCTCCCTCACCGAGCTGCGCGCCACCCAGGCCCAGCTCATCCAGCGGGAGAAGATGGCCAGCTTGGGCGAACTGACGGCGGGCATCGCCCACGAAATCCAGAACCCGCTCAACTTTGTCAACAACTTCTCCGAAGTGTCGGTCGAGCTGGTGACTGAGCTGGAAGAGGAGCAGCAGCGCCCGGCCCGTGACGCGGCCCTGGAAACCGAGCTGCTGGGTGATTTGAAGCAGAACCTGCTCAAAATAACGCAGCACGGCAAACGGGCCGCCGGCATCGTGCGCGGCATGTTGGAGCACTCGCGCACCAGCGCCAGCGAGCGCGCCCCCACCGATCTCAACCGCCTGGCCGACGAGTACCTGCGCCTGGCCTACCAAGGGCTGCGGGCCAACGACAAAACGTTCAATTCAGCGCTGGAAACCGACTTCGCGCCCGGCCTGCCCCTGGTGGCGGCCGTGAGTGGCGACCTGGGCCGGGTACTGCTCAATCTGTTCAGCAACGCCTTCTACGCCGTGCGCCAGCGCCAGCAGGCGGGCGAGGCCGGCTACGCGCCCATGGTGCGCGTGGCCACGCAGCAGGCGGGCGGGCAGGTCGAAATCCGGGTGGCGGACAACGGCACGGGCATTCCGGCGGCGGTGCGGGAGAAGATATTCCAGCCCTTCTTCACCACCAAGCCCACGGGCGAGGGCACGGGTCTGGGGCTGAGCCTGAGCTTCGACATCGTGACCCAGGGCCACGGCGGCACGCTGAGCGTGAGCAGCCAGCCCGGCCAGGGTACCGAGTTTCTGATTACGCTGCCCGCTTAATGACTTTTCAAAAGGAAGGAGAAAAGCTCGTTATGCTTCCCTCCGTTCAGCATGACCGTTCCTTTTATTTTCTATTCGGGTAGGCTCCTGCCATCCCCCCAACACATGACGATACGCCCCCTTCTGCGCGGCCTGCTGCTGGCCGCGTTGCTGCTGCGCACCGGCGTGCTGCGCGCCCAAATCCCCGCCGCCACCGCCGCGGCCCGCTACCGCTATTGGGAGGCCGACCCCGACTCGCTGCGCCGCGTGCTGGCCACCCAGCGCGCCGACACGGCCCGCCTGCGCATTCTGCTCCACCTGCTGGACCGGTATGATGACAACCTTCCCAACGTGCGCGAAGCCCAGACTCTGGCCGCCCGGCTGGGCCGGCCCGAGGCCCGCGCCCTGCGGTTGCTGCCGACGGGCACGTCGGGGTCGCCGTCGGCGGCGCAAGCCGCCGCGCAGCTCGACAGCGTGCAGGCGGCCATCGCGGCCTTTGACCGGCTGGGCCGGCCGGTGCCGAACCTGCTGAGTTCGGTTCGCACGTACTACAACTTCCTCAACCGGCAGGAAGAGCGCCGCGCCTACTACCAGGCCAAGCTGCGCTACTACCAGGCGCGCGGGGCCACCGAGAACACGGCTGCCTGCCACCACGGCCTGGGCGGCTACTACTCCTACCGGGGCGATTTCAACCAAAGCATCGGACACTACCTGCAGGCGGCCGACCTATACCGGGGGTTTGACCGTTTTTATTACTACAACGAGATAGCCGTGGTGGGCGACACTTACGCCGATTGGGGCAACCCGGTCAAAGCCCTGCCCTACCTCCGGCAGGCCCAGCGCGCCCCGCGCCGCTTTCAGGGGTCGAATGCCGAGTTTCTCAGCCGCGCCGTGGCCCAGCTGCGCCTGGGGCAGCACGACTACCCTGCCGCCCTGCAAGCCGCGGAGCAGGCGCTGCGGCCCCCAGCTGGCCGGCCGGGCTTTCCGGTTGCCCGCGCCGACGCGCAATTCGAACAGGCCTACGGGCTGGTCCTGAAAAGTGCGGTGCTGCTGGCTCAGGGCCGGGCCGCCGAGGCCGGGCCGCTGTTGCGCCTCGCCCAGCCGCTGGCCGATTCGCTGCACATTGCTGTGAATAGCTCAGGCGGCCGCTTCGAGCTGGACGCCGCCTGGGCCCGCTACTACGCCCAGCGCCACGCGCCCGTCCTGGCCGAAGCCCGCTGGCTGGCCGCCTACCGCAAGGCCGGCGAGGCCCACATCCAGCCCCTGCGCCTGGCGTACCTGCGCGGCCTGGCCGAGTTTTACCAAAGCCAGCGCCAGCCCGCGCCCGCCGCCCGCTACGCCCTGGCCGCCGCCGCCCTGGCCGACACCCTGAGCGCCGCCGAGGGCGCGCTGCACGTGGCCCGGTACGAGATTGAGCGGGCCGAGCGCACCCAGCAGCAGCGCATCGCGGGCCTGCGCCTGGCTCAGGTGCAGGAGGCCGCCCGCGCCCGCCGCCAGCGCCTGCTGCTGGGCGCCGCGCTGGCCGTGCTGGCCGTGCTGGCCGGCTTGGGCTTCGTGCTGTGGCGCGGCAACCGCCGCCAGCAGCAAGCCAACGCGCAGCTGCAAGCCCAGCGCGACGAAACCGCGCAGGCACTGAAGAATTTGCAGACCACCCAGGCCCAGCTCATCCAGGCCGAGAAAATGGCCAGCCTGGGCGAGCTGACGGCCGGCATCGCCCACGAGATTCAGAACCCGTTGAACTTCGTCAACAACTTCGCCGACGTCAGCACCGAGCTGTTAACGGAGCTGAAAGAAGCCCAGGCCGCGGGCGACGTTGAAGAGGTCATGGCGTTGGCCGACGACCTGACCCAGAACATGCAGAAAATCAGCCAGCACGGGCAGCGGGCGGCCGGCATCGTGCGGGGCATGCTCGAACACAGCCGCGCCAGCACCGGCGAAAGAACCCCGACGGACGTGAACGCGCTGGCCGACGAATACCTGCGCCTGGCCTACCACGGCCTGCGCGCTAAGGACAAGACGTTCAACGCCACGCTGCACACCGACTTTGCGCCGGCCCTGCCCTCCGTCGAGGCCGTGGCCGGCGACCTGGGCCGGGTGCTGCTCAACCTGTTCACCAACGCCTTCTACGCCGTGCGCCAGCGCCAGCAAGCCGGTGAGCCGGGCTATACGCCAACCGTGGGCGTGGGCACCGAGCGGGTAAACGGCACCGTGGTGGTGCGGGTCCGCGACAACGGCGTCGGGATGCCGCCCGAGGTGCAGGCCAAGATCTTCCAGCCCTTCTTCACTACCAAGCCCACGGGCGAAGGCACCGGCCTGGGCCTCTCACTCAGCCACGACATCGTGGTGCAAGGCCACGGCGGCACGCTCACCGTCGAGAGCCGGGCCGGGGAAGGCACCGCGTTTACCATTCAACTGCCGACAGCCTGGTTGGGTAAACAAACCACTGGCTAAACCATTGGCGCTGGGCAGTAGCGCGGCCGCCGACGGTTTGTGTCCCTTACAAGGCCCTTATCTGGGCGCTCCTGAATCATTTCTTTGTCCTAATTGATCTAAGTTTGTCACGATGAAAATACTGGTGGTAGACGACGAAACGGACGTGCGCGTCCTCTTTGAGCAACAGTTCCGGCGCGAAATCCGCAGCGGCGCGTTTTCCTTCTCTTTTGCCTATTCGGGCGAAGAAGCGTTGGGCTACCTGCACGACCACCCCTCCGAAGTGGTGCTCATCCTTTCCGACATCAACATGCCCGGCATGAGCGGGCTGGAGCTGCTACGGCACGTGCGGGAGCGATACCCGGCCCCCATGCCCCCGCCCGCCCCGGTGGTGCTGATGCTCACCGCCTATGGCGACCAGCAAACCCGCGACCAGGCCCGGCGCCTGGGGGCCGACGACCTACTGACCAAGCCCGTCGATTTTGCCGCCCTCAAGCACACCCTCCTGGCCTTGGCGCCCCCGGCCGGCCCGCCGGCCGGGGCCTAGGCCTTCCCTTCTCGACCCCTTCCCCGCATGAAGACCCATATTCTGGTCGTCGACGACGAAGCCGACCTCGAACTGCTCATCAAGCAGAAATTCCGGCGTCAAATCCGCGAAAACGTGTACGAATTCCGGTTCGCGGCCAACGGCGAGGAGGCCCTGGCCAGCCTGGCCGCCCACCCCGACACCGATATCCTCCTCTCCGACATCAACATGCCCGTCATGGATGGGCTCACGCTGCTCACGCACCTGCCGGCGGCCAACGCGGTGGCCAAGGCCGTGATGGTGTCGGCCTACGGCGACTTACAGAACATCCGCACGGCCATGAACCGTGGGGCCTTCGACTTCGTGACCAAGCCCGTGGACTTCGCCGATTTGGAGCGGACGATGGAAAAAACCGCCGCCCACGTGCAGCAGCTGCGCCAAACGCTGCGCGCGATCCAGGAAAACAACATCCTGAAAATGTACGTCGACGAAACGGTACTCAACTTCATGGTGCGGCCCGGCTTCGAAGACCGGCTGCTGGCCATCGAAACCGTGGAGGCTACGGTGGTATTCTTCGACCTGTGCGGCTTCACGGCCCTCTCGGAAAGGCAGCCGGCCGGCGTGGTCGTGCCGCTGCTCAACGCCTACTTCGACCGGATGGTGCAGGAAATCATCGCCCACGACGGGCACGTCGACAAGTTCATGGGCGATGCGGTGATGGCCGTGTTTCGGGGCGAATTCCACCTCGACCGGGCCGTGGACGCGGCCCTGGCCGTGCGGGCGCTGCTGGCCGCCACCCAGAGCCCGCTGCCCGGCGGCGACACGTACCAGCCGCGGGTGAGCATCGGCGTCAACACCGGCGAGATGGTGTCGGGCAATATCGGCTCGGCCACGCTCAAGCGCCTCGACTACACCGTCATCGGCGACGCCGTCAACGTGGGCCAGCGCCTGCAGGCTGCGGCGCAGGCCGGCCAGATCCTCGTCACCGACGCCACCTACCAGCGCCTGAAGGAGTCGTTCCAGTGCCGGGCTGTGGGCGAAGTGCACCTCAAGAACAAAGCCGCGCCGGTGATGACCTACGAGGTGATGGCCTGAGCCGGCACGGCGAGTCCGCTAATCGCTGCCGGCACGGCAGCCGACGCTTCGTTCTGGCGGCGCAGACGCTGGCAGAGCACCCGCAGCACGTTGCGCAGCACCTCGCCGCGCTCCTCCATCACGTCAAAGAAGTCGTCCTGGTCCAGACGGAACGCCACCACCGGGCCACGGGCCACGGCCGTGGCGGAGCGGGGCTCGGCGTCGAGTAGGGCCAACTCCCCAAAAAAGTCGCCGGGGCCGAAGGTGGCCAACACCTGTGGCCCGTTGAAAATGTCCACCTCGCCCGCGTAGACGAGGAACATGGACGCCCCCGGGTCGCCTTTGGCGAACACCTGCTGCCCGGCCGCAAACGTTGTTTCGCGCATGATGGGCACGATGCTGCTCAGTACGTTGGCGGGGGTGGCGGCGAACAGGGCGGTGCGCTGCAGGACCTGCACCCGCTCCAGGTCGGGGATGTGGCCGGTGGGGGTGTGGTGGCTCATGAGCAAAGCGGCGAGATGGTGGGTCAGAACGAAGTGCTGGTAGGGGCCCGGCTCCCGGCGCGCGGCCCCCGCCAGGGCCGCGTCGGCCCCGGCCCGCACCAAGGCACTGGGGCTGCGCAGGTGCGGCAGCAGGGCGGTCCACTCTTCGGGGGCCGGGTGCCAACTCCGCAAGGCCAGGGCCAGGGTCCAGTCGGTAAACGTGGCGGTCCCTTCCCGCACGATGCGGGGCAGCAGCGGGGGAGGCGCCGGGGCGTGGGGCCACAGCGCGTCGAACGCCCGCGCCCCGGGGTACGCGGCGGGCTCGAGTAGGGCCTGCAACGCCCGGTACCAGGCGCGGGGGATGAGGTTGTCGAGCATTTCAAGGGCGTTGGCTTGCCGTTCGCGGGCGGCATGCGCCACGCTGCGCTGCGCGTCGGCGACGAGGGCCGGGGGAGAGCGCAGCCGCAGCAGCCCGACGAGCCGCCCCTGCGCCAGGCCCAGCTCGTAGGCCAGCCCGCGCTGTATTGCCCCGTCGGCGCTGGCGGCCTGGCCGTGCAGCAGGGCGCGCGCTAACGCCAGCTCCTCCTCCACCAGGGCCTGAAACTCGGGCGCCTCGCCGGCGACCCGGGGCCCGGGTCGCAGGGCCCGCAGCGCCGCCGCGCGCCGGGCGCGGTGGGGCTGGCGGGCCAGCTCCACCAGCGCTTGGTGCGCGGCGGGCACTGCTAATCGGCCGCACACCTGCGCCACGCGCCGGACCAGGCCTTCGCTCGCGCCGCTCGCGCTGTGCAGCACGGCGGTCAGCTCTGCCAGGGCGGCCTCCCCGCGTTGTACCAGGGCGGCGGCGGCCCGGTCCCGCCAAGCATTTTTGGCCAGTAGGTCGATTAACTCCGCGGTCGGTTTTGCCGGCCACCCCGACATTTCGTCCGCCGCCTCCGCCGCCCGGGGGCCGGGTTCTGGGCGGCCGGACTGGGGGCCCGCGGCGACGAAGCGTTGGCCCAGCGCGTGCTGCAACTCGGCCAGGTAGTGGCTGTAGGCGCGGTGCAGCAGGTACAGGGCCCCGCTCATGAAGAGGGCCATCCAGGCAAACGGTACCCAGCGGCCGAGCGCGGGCGGACCGCCTTGGCCGGCCCACAAGAGGCCACCGGCCAGGGCCATGCCCAAGGGTTCGTAAAACCCTTTGACCAGGGTGTGGGCCTGCAGGCGTTCGGGGGCCGGCAGGGGCTGGAAGAGCACCAGGAACACGGGGTCGAACACGGCGCGGCGCAGCACTTCCAGCAGCAGGTAGAGGCCGCAGAAATACACCAGCCGGGCGGTGTCGCCGGCCCCGGCCCACTGCAGGGCCCCGAACCCCAGCAAGCCGGTCAGCCCGCCCAGGGGCAGCGCGACGAGCATCCAGCGGATGCCCACCCGGTCGAGGGCCACGCGCGACAGCAGCAGCTTGAACCCCAGCGCCGCCAGGTACGTGACGACCAGCACGCTGCCCACGTACCGCATCACCGCGGCTTGGTCGTGAAACCGGTGCTTGACGTGGACGAAAAAGGCGTACTCCACACCGGTGGTCACGGCCGCCACGGCCGCCAGGCTCAGGCACAGGGCGAGCACCAGGCGGCTGTTGCCGAACCAGCGCTGCAGCCGGGGCCGCACCGGCTGGGCCCGCGCCGCCCGCGGGGCCGAGCGGGCTTCGACCCGGTGCCGGCGGCCGGTGGCTTGCAGCGTGCGCCACGCCCCCCCAAAGGCCGCAAACGCCAGCCCCAGCAGCCCCAGCAGGGCGAGGTGGCGGTGCACGAGGATGCCCAGCACGGCCCCCAGTGCCTTGGCCGGCAGGTCGCCGGCGCTGATGATGCTGAACAGGCGCCGCCCCTGCCGCACGTCGAACACCACCGCCGACACGCCCCAAAACTCGAGGTTGGTGAGCAGGTAGACGATGCGGTAGCCTGCCACCAGCGCCACGGCCGCCCCCACCGACTGGCCGGTGGCCACCAGCACGCCCAGCCCGCCGGTAAGGGCTACCACGGCCAGCAGCACGTGCCCGGCCAGGCTGGGCAGGGGTAGGCGGTGCTCGTAGTAGCCGTACACCCGGCCGGCGCTCATCATGGCAAGCGCCGCCGCTGCGTAGGCCAGGGGCAGGTTGCGCTCGGGGTTGTTTTCCAGCAGGAAGGCGGTGGCCGCCACGTACACCAACACGGTGCCGATGCCCAGCAGGAAGTTGTGGAGGAAAAACAGGCCCACCAACTGGCCTTCCTCGGTGCGGATGCCCAGCCGGCGCTGCCAGCGGTCAAGAACGTTCATGCCAGGGGCCGGGCCCAAATAAAGTCTGCTCGGTGTTACGGGCTGGCAAGATAAGAAGCGGGCCCGGTAATGGGGTTGCCGAAGGCGGCCCGCGGTGGCCGGGCCCCGGGCGACGGCTCCTGCTTTTGCAGGGTTGCCCGGCACCAACCCGGCCAACCTGCGCGGGCTCCTGCCGTCCGTAGGCTTTGCACTGCCGCCGGGCCCCGTTCGGTGGCTAAGCCCGGCGTCACCGCGCGGGAAAGAACCGGGATTATCGCTAGTGTATGGTCCCAGCGTGAGGTGGGTCGGGTCACGGGTAAAGCCAGCGGGGTTGTTTTGCCACTGGGCACAGACGAATTCGTGGGGGGGCAGCCCGCGCAGGGTCTTCAAGCGCTTGGCGTGGTTATGGGCCCGCAAAAAGGCTTACCGGTGCTGATTGAGTTCGTCCGTGGTCCGGTAGTGGTAGCGCTGCACGGCCGCCTCTTTGCGGGTGCGGTTCAGGCGCTCGACCCGGCCCTTGGTCCAGGGGTGGGCCGGTTTGGTGAGGCGGTGCGCCACGCCGTACGCGCGGCCGATGCGGGCACAGCCGTGCCCACCCGGCGGGAATTGGTGCGGCTGGAGCGTGAACTGCACGCCGTTGTCGGTCAAGACGGTGTGCCCCCGATAAGGCAGTTTGCCAAGCACCCGGCGCAGGAATTCGGCGGCGACCACGCGCTTGGCCCGGGGGTGGAGTTCGGCAAAAGCCGCTTTGCTGGTGCGGTCGATGGCCACAAAAAGGTACTGCTGAGGTGGTCGGCTAAATCTGGACAGAACAGGGTGGTATTTTTCTCTCGTCATGAAAGACACCCCGAAACCCGACAATCGCCGCCCGTACGATGCGGCCTTCCGCACCGAAGCCTTGCGCCTGGCCGCGCAAAGCCGCTCGACGAAAGCCGCCACCCGGGCGCCCAACACCGGTCCTAAACGCCTCTACCAGTGGCAGAAAGCCGCCCAAATGTCAGTGGCAGCGGCTTTGGGCGCTGCGCTGGACCCGGTCCCGGCCCTTGAGTTGCGCCAATTGCGGGCCGCCAATCGGCGGCAGGCGCAGGGGTTGGAGATTTAAAAAAAGCCACTGCCCGCTGCCTGCTGTGAGCGCAAGCTCTCGCAGACGGACCAGTGAGCCGCTACCGCTCCATCGCCACTGAGCACGGCTACTACCTCGTGCAGCGGCTCTGCCAGATGCTGGGCGTGCCGGCCAGCGGCTATTACGTCTGGCAGGCCGAGACGTCCACTACCCGCCCCCGGTCGAAGAATTTCAAGCCACACTGAAGCAATCCGGGGTACCTGATATTTATATTGGCATATTCACCACGTGGGCCAGTGCGGTGGCGCAAGGGATGATGGACGTCGAAGACTCGACTCTAGCGTCTTTCCTGGGAAGAAAACCAACCACCACGGCGCAGTTCATCACGCGAGTTTATAACTAACGAAAAGGCAGGGCAGAACGCAATTTCTGCCCTGCCTTAAGCAATCCATATGCCCGATATAAGGGCACGAGCTACCGGGTAAACATTCATTTTTACGGCCCTCTTTCGATTGCCTTGAGGGAAAAGCAGACCAGCTCCTTCGCTACGCTTACGACGCATTTGGTCTTTACTAACAGCCTTTAGGCTATTGGGCTTTCGAGTCGGAGGTTTTTCCCTATTTGTTTAATAACACCTCCTGTAGTGAGGAACGAGTTTACGAAACCCGTCTACGATTCCTCGTTTACGAAACCCGAATTGGGGATGAGTCTCGTAAACTCCGTGCCCTCCAAGAAACGCTCGTATGCTGGAGGGATTTTACCAGTACCCAACCGGCCCGGAAACGCAGGTTTTCCGGGCCGGTTCTTCAATACCGTTTTTTGGAAGGCAGGCGCGTAGATCCATGAGTGCATCTACTGTGCTCACTAATTGTGCCCCAGCTCTGAGTCGGACCCAGCTGCTGAAGAGATGAAGTGCAGGCTCCTACTGTAATATACGCTCAGCATAGGCCCGCACCCCACAGGTCTCCAGTGCTCTCAGGCTCCTGCCCGCTACGTTGTTTGAGCGAAGTTTTACCTGCTACTTGCGCAGCACGGCCCCTCGCCCCCGGTCCCCACTCCAAAAGAGAGGGGAAATTGGTTTCTAGCTGTAAAAATTTAATTACTAATGACATAAAATTGAAGACAACTCCCTTCTCTTTTGGAGAGGGGGCCGGGGCGAGGTTCTCGTAAGACGATTTAAGTAAACAGTCTGCCTGTCTCAGCCCGAGGGCCGTTACCCCAGCGCGCAGGGTGGGCGCGAGTCGTTCTCGACCAGCACGGCAATGGCTGGGTCGTACACGTCGGGCGGAAAGCAATTTTGGCGGGTCAGAAGTCCTTAGTGCAAGGCGCACGTTGGTCCCACGAAAGAGCAGGCCGCTGTGCCCAGCAAAAAGAGCAACCACAGCCAATTCGTAGCGGCATTATCCGGCTCGTTACCGGGCGCAGGAATTACCGACTTGGATGCGGTTGTAGCGCGTCTAGCCGCAGAGGGTGCGGGGGGAGGGATGACAAAAGAGGTTTGCATGGCTGTAAGAAAGAGTGGGATACCGGTGTTGTTACCGTTGCTTTATCTGGTACCAGGGGTGGGCGCATTGGCCTGGGCTGTCGTCCTGCTGTACTGGTTTCCAAGCCAAGCCATTGCCCAGTGCGCAGACGCGATACAGTATGCCGCAGCTTGGAATGCTAAATGATTTGCCGACGGCGCTGCTAGAGCGCCGCGACGTTTCGCGTACTTATTCCGCTATTCATTGACTCAGAAACCGCCGTAGTCGGGGCTTGCCAAGCGGAGGGGCTGACTGTATAAAGGGGGCCGCTACCGCCCGCATTGCCAATCACATAATGATGTGGACTGCAACCATCGGCTTACTCGGTAAGCCCAGTCGTAAGGGACCTTGCTTACTGATGATCTTTGGTCGCCGGCACCTAAGCCAGATCCTCGTGCACGGCCTTGCCTACGGTTTCCACGCTGGAGCGCACGTGTAGCTTCGCGTAGATATCCTTGATGTGCGAGCGCACCGTATCGAGGCAGGTGAAGCAGTGCGTGGCAACCATCTTGTAGCTGTAGCCTTCCACCAGCAGCCCATCAAACCTGCGTTTTAAGAGATTAAGAGGCGCGTACCTTGAACATGCGCTCAGGCCGCCTACTGGACGTTTTACTGGCTAAAAGAGCCTGTTAAAATTAGGCTGTAACTACGCTCTTGTGTCTGCACAAATGGCTTCTAGAGCACTTTTCACCGTCTCCCTTTGTGCCAGCCAATTCCTGAGTAGGCTGTTTTTGCACCGCTTTGAGAAATGAAACAGTAGGAAACGCTAATTTTTAACAGGTTCTGAGCAGTTTTAGGCGTCTGGGCTTGCACCCGCGAGGTAATGCCCACAGCCAACCCGGCGATTAGAAACAGAGGGAAGATTTTTACGAGTTTAATTTATTTATGAGTGTACCTGCCTACTCTAAGCAGTTTTCGGCTTCTCTGTGAACAAAGTTTTTGAGAACTGATAATCTGGAATAAATTTACTTGCTTTGCCTGTCCAGCGAATCAGTGCCAGCACTGAAAAATTGGTAATATTTTCCTGTACTGGAAATGTTATAAGTAAATCACAGCGTAGGCGGTGCGCAGAGCAGCGGTGGGCTGGAAGTATCATGGCACGTAAAATGGCGCTTAGGTTGGTTTAGCAAGCAAGTGCAGTACGCCCATGGGGTGAAAGGCCTTGCCGCGCCGGGTGCCATACCCGGACCGGTTGAGCTGGTCGTTAATGGCCCGAAGTGGGGCGCCGGTCGCCCAGAGTAGGGTCGCCAATTGCGCCGCCTGGCGGTTGGCCACGTGGGCCTGCGCGTTGGCTTGCCGGGCAACCAAGCCCTTGGCCCGCGCGGTGGGCGTCAGGTTAGCCGGCGTCCCCAACTGGTATCCCCGTGCTTTCTTGGCGGCCAGGATCTCGCGGGTGTGGCCTAGAGCCTATTAAAAATCAGAGTTTCCGAGTGCTTATCCCGCTGAAACAGGTCAGAAATGATCATTCATCTTAGATAGTCAGAGAGGGTCAATGCGACAAAAGAGCTTTCTGATGCCGCAAATGGCATCTCATAACATAGTGTTTTGCTAATTTTTAACAGGCTCTAACCCCCTCCGGGGCGATGGCCTAGCCAACCAGTGGTGAAAATCGGCTTCCGTGAGGTGGCCATCCGCTAGTTGGGGGTAGCAGTACGCGGCGATACGCCTTTTGATAAGCTGTCTTCTAAACCGCGCCGGGTCGGC
>JANPOR010000354.1:0-4146 GCA_031428075.1 Hymenobacter sp.
GTGGAATGAAAATGGATTTCGGGGTATCGCGCCACATCGAACCAACTCTCGCCGCGGGCGTGGCTGTCTTTAATTTTATTGCCCGTTTTGATGGTAGCGGCGGCCACCTGGACTTCCATTTTGGCGGCTGGCAGGTTGGCGGGGTCGAAAACTACCAGGCCGGTCAGGCCCGAAAAAGTACCCTCCGCTTTGGTGCCCTTGAACTGGATGGAGTAAGCGGGGTCGAGGTTCCAGTTGACCGATAACAGGACAAAGGCCGAGGCAACAAACAGGGCGGCCACTGTGGCGGCAATTTTGAGAATTGAGTTCATGAGCAGGCGGCCAGGAGCCGGGTTAATTGGCAACGCGGTAAGAGGTGGCCCCGGTTAAAAGTTTGGTACAGAAATTAAATGAGTCGCTTCCAAACGGAGTAACCATACGCTAAAATCCTGCATTCAGCAGTTGTCGGGACTGTTTAATTATGTAAACGTCCGTATTTCTGTGCAACATGCCTCAACCTTTGATAACGAGCAACCTGGACAGGAAACATGCCAACTTGGTTCAGATAACTTGTTCAGCAATTAAAGTACAAATAACCCTGACTGCACGATGGGAAAACGGTACTTCAGCTTCGTAAACAGTCCCCTAAATGCGCCAAATACAGGTTTTGTGCTGTGAGAACGCATTGTCAGTGCCTATGTCCGTGTAAAAAGTAGCGGTTAACAAGCTCGCCACTTAACCTTTGGACCAAGCTTTTAACCAAGGCCAAGGTTGTCGGAGAGAACGGGCCGCCGGCTTAGGCCGGGATGATGCGCTGGGCCCTCAGTTCGTCGAAGACCCGCTCGAAGGAGTCGTAGCTGGGCACCTGCATTTCGTGGAAGCCCAAGCGGCGCAGCTTGTTGACGTCGAGAAAGGCGTCGTAGACGACGCGGAAGATGGAGTCGCCGAAGGGCCATTGCACCAACTCGTTTAGGGCGTGGGGCGCCAGGTGGTACTTGCGGCCCATTACTTCCCACAGCGCGGGTTAGTCGGCCATATACTCGGCCAGGGAGAAGGGCTGCGGCTCGTCGACGGCCACCCCGAAGTACTGGGCGAAGCGGGGCTAGAGCTGTTTCCAGCGGAAGACGTCGCCGTTGGTGAGGTTGTAGATTTCGCCGTTGGTGCCCGCGTGCGTGGCCACGTATGCCTGGCCCTGGGCCAGCAGGCGCGCGTCGGTGACGTTGACCAGTACCTCGTAGGCCCGGGGCGGGCCGGGGAAGCGAAAGGGCACGTTCAACTCCTTGCACAGGCTGGCGTACACGGCGATGAGCGTGGCCAGGTTCATGGGGTTGCCGATGGCCAGCCCCACCACGATTTCGGGCCGCAGGGCCGTCCAGCCCCAGCGCTTGCCAGCCGAGGCCCGGCGCAGGCAGTCCTCTTGGTGGTAGTAGAAGTTGGGCGGGAAGTGCCGGGCATCGGTTTCCAGCGCCGGCGTCTTGTATAGGCCAAAGTGGGCCCCGTAAGCCTTGTCGCCTTGGATGAAGGTGAGGTGCTCCAGGTCGGGGGCCACTGGCTCCAGGCCGTCGACCAGGTTCTTGAGCAGCGCGGCGTTGGTGGCCGTTTGCTCGGCCAGGGTGGGACGCTCGACGTAAGCGGCGAAGAAGAGTGCGTCACCGACCGAAGCGCTTCGCGCTGGGCCAGTACCGCGTTTTCCTGCAGCAAGTCCAGCACGAGGAAGGTGGCGGTGGTTTCGAAGCCCAGGGGCGAGCGGGAGCTGATGAGCACGTTCCACTCGCCGGTGGCCACCAGGTATTGGGCCGTGTTGCGGCCAATGATGCCGTTGCCGCCCACGACGAGGGCTGTGTTCTTTTTCATACGGAGAAGTACGGGGGAAGGCGGCCGGCGGGTGAGGTGTTGGCTCCGCCATCGGCGGGGAGCCGCGTGCCGTCGACGCACTTGTTTTCCCCGGGTAGCGCGCCGTTTCGGCCAAGTCCCGCCCCGGCCCAACCCGTTGGGTGGGCGCAAGGCCGGCCACCGACCGAAGCCGGCTTTTTCCGCCGCGCCCATGCCGTTCTGTTTTCATCCGTCAAAAATGACGGCCGTTCGGTTCACTTCACTTGTAGAAGCTTGCATCGACAAGGTGTACCGCGGCGTTCCCAAGTTCTGCAACAGCCACGACCGTTTTGGTGGACGAGCGATCCGCCTACGACTGGATGATAGTTCGTATCCCTCGCTATTACCACCGGTGGGTAGTGAAACGCCATATCCCCGGCCGCGAAAAGAGGCCAGGGTAATCTTGTCTGAAGGGCGCACTTTGCGGCTCCTGCTCCCAGGGGTTGTCGCTGGTCGGCCGCTACCCTAAACTAGGCCGAAGGCGCGCCTACAGGTCTGGATCACGGGTAGCAAGGTTCAGGCAGTCGCGCTCAGCGGCGGTCCAGTGGCGGGGGTGGGCGAAGGCACGGGGCTGCAGGATGCCCCAGAGCTGGCCCTGATCAGTGATGTGGGCGTGCACCGAGGCACGGTGGCCAAAGGTGCTGCGCTCGAAGGCTTGGTTGAGAATCTCGGGGCCGGCGTCGGTGACGTCGCCGACAAAGACAGTAAGGTGGAGCCGCTAGGGCAGCCCGGAACAAGGGATCTTGCTGAGGCAGCTCGCCCGTATCGACCTGCCAGTCGAGGCGCGGGTCGGGCACGGCCTGATCCAGGCGCCAGACGAAGGCGATGCGGCCGCGGCCCTGCGCCGGATCGCACACGCACACGCAGAGAAGGCAGCGGTCGGCGCGCAGGGGCGGCCCCACCAGATCCAGCGCGTGCCGCAGAGCGTCCGCGGGCGGGGCGCCGGCCGTTAGCGCGGCGGCGAGGGCGGCGAGAGGGCGTCAAGCATGGGGTTCAGCTAGGCGAGGGAAGCGCCCGGGTGCCGCGGGTGGGCGGCGTGCGAGCGGGCTAGATCCCTCAACGAGACTTTTTGCCCTTCGGCTCGTTTTGCGGGTCGGCCCCCTTCGCCAAACATTTTCCAGAGCCGAATTCTTGCTGCTGCATGAGAACCATGGCCCTGCTGCTTTTCTTCCTGTTGTTTGCCGCCCGGGCCCGGGCCCAGAACCCCGGCACCGTGGCCGGCACCGTGCGCGACCGCGCCACCCAGGAGGCTTTGCCCGGCGTGAGCGTCACGCTCGAGGGCACCAGCTTCGGCACCGCCACCGACGCCGAGGGGCGCTACCGCCTCGCGGGCGTGCCGGCCGGGGCCTACAACTTGCGCGCCACCTTCGTGGGCTACGACGCGCTGCTGCGTGCCGACGTGGCCGTCAGCAGCGGCAACGTGAACACGCTCAACCTGGAAATCAACAGAAGCCCGCAGGCCCTGGGCGAGGTAACGGTGACGGCTAACCGCGCCATTCGGGTGGCCACGGCCGAAACGCCGCTGAGCGTGCAGCGCCTCACCACCGAGGAAATCAAGAGCAACCCGGGCGGCAACTTCGATATTTCGCGGGTGATACAGAGCCTGCCCGGCGTGGGCGGCGGGGGCTCGGGCGGCACGGCCGGCTTTCGCAACGACATCATCATCCGGGGCGGGGCGCCGAATGAAAACGTGTACTACCTGGACGGGATTGAGGTACCGGTCATCAACCACTTCCCCACCCAAGGCAGCGCGGGCGGGCCGGCGGGTATCCTCAACGTGAGCTTCATTGAGGATGTGACGCTGAGCTCGTCGGCCTTTCAGGCGCGCTACGACAACGCGCTGAGCTCGGTGCTGCAATTCCGGCAGCGCGACGGCAACGCCGAACGGGTGCAGGGCAACCTGCGCACCTCGGGCACGGAAGTGGCGGCCACGCTGGAAGGGCCGCTGACGAAGAATACGACGTTTCTGGCCTCGGCTCGGCGCAGCTATTTGCAACTGCTGTTCAAGCTGATTGACTTGCCCATCCGGCCCGATTTCTACGACTTTCAGTTTAAGACAACGACCAAGATTTCGCCCAAAACCACGCTCACCACGCTGGGACTGGGCGCGATTGACCACTTCGAAATCGTGCCGCCGAAGAACAGCTCGCCGAGCAAGGAATTCATCTTGCGCAACAACCCCACCATCAACCAGTGGAACTACACCGTGGGCCTGGACCTGCGTCACCTGGTGGACAACGGCTACCTGAACCTGGCCCTGAGCCGCACCCAGCAGTACAGCGCCGCCGACCAGTT
>JANPOR010000355.1:0-2086 GCA_031428075.1 Hymenobacter sp.
GCCAAAGGTGCGAACTAGGGCGTAGAGCGAAAAAATCCCGCCCTCCCCGTGGTTGTCGGCGTTGAGGGTGATGAGGACGTATTTGAAGGTCGTTTGCAGGGTCAGCGTCCAAAAGACGCACGAAACGGCCCCGAGGACCAAATCTGGTGTGATGGGGGCCCCATCGTGGAGAATAGTTTGGAAGGTGTAGAGCGGAGAGGTACCAATATCCCCATAGATGATGCCCACGGCGATTAACAGCCCGCCCAGGGAGACGGTGCTCGGGCGCATTTCGGAGGTGGGGGCGTTTGGGAGGGGTAACGCAGTTGCCATTGAGGGTCAATTACAGCGGGGGTAGGAAGGTCGATTCCTACTTACTCCTTTGAGGGGTTGGTGGTTCTCGTAATAACGGGACAAAAAGACTACTGCAAGTCGTAAGTTATTGTTTTAAGACTTACGCAAACGTGTTTTAGGACTTACGCAAACGCCAGAGATAGCTGCCTCAATTCATGTCGCATATACGCATCCAAAAACCCTTATTTAAGCTAATAGACGAACTGCTGGGTGTGGTAAGCGGTTTGTTTGGGCCGGGTCCAAGCGTGCACGGCCAGGGCGATGTGGTTGCGCGGGCTGCGGGCCAGCCGGCACTGGCAGGCCCACACGCCGGTCAGCTGTTTGAGTTCGAGGTGAAATAAGGTGGTCTAGTCAAGCAGGAGAGAATTAGGTGATATTGTTAAGTTGTTGTTGGCTAAACTGATAAGGTTTATGATAGCCCATGCTGGAGTGGCGACGCTTGTGACTACAATAGTCAAAATAGGCCGCGACGCTGGCCTGGGCATCGGCTAAGTCGGTAAATACGGGCTAGTCGCAGGCTTCCAGCTCCTCGGTTTTGAGGCGGGCCCACAGGCACCCAAAACCTTTAGTCGGTTTTCGGCTTGGGCCTTGTTGTCGCATTCGCTGCGCCGGCTGTGGGACAATTGGGCCTTGGCCCCGCGAAGCAGCGTTTTGTAGGCGTTGCCCACATACTGGCCACCCCAGTCGGAGCGCACCATCAGGCCGGAGGCGGTCCGTTGGGCCAGCAGCGCCCGCTGCAAGGCGCTGGTGACCAGGGCCTCGGGCATGTCCGCCCGCACCTGTCCGCCCACCACGTGTTTGGTGCACCTATCCTGAAAGGCGCACAGGTACGCCCAGTGGCCATTGGCCAGGGGCAAATACGTGATGTCGCTCGCCCACACCCGGTTGGCCTGGGTCGGGCGCGGCTGGTCTAGGAGCAAATTCGGGGCGCACCGCCGGCCGTGGGTCGAATCAGTGGTGCGCGGGGCGAAGGCCTTGGGCTGCAAGGCCTGCCGCTCGTGACGGCGCAGGCCCGTGCGCAAGGCCTGGCGGCCCACCCGGTGGCCTTTTTCCCGCAACTCGACCTGGAGCCGGCGGGTGCCACAGCGGCGCTGGTGCTCGTCGAACATCTCCGTTTCCCAGGCTGGTTCGGTTGCCACCACCACCCCGGCTACCGAAGCGTGCCGCCAAGCGTAGTAGCGGTTGGGCACCACCCCCAACACCTGGCATAACTGCCGGACGGAATGATGAACCCGTTGCTGATCAATAAAATGCAGCGGGCTTACGGGGTCGGGGGATGCGAAAATGCGCCTCAAGTATTTGGCAGATGGCGATGGCTTTTTTTAAAATGTCCAGCTCCTGTGCCAGCCGTTTATTGGCCGTGCGCAGGGCCCGCACTTCGGCGGCTTCGGCCGGGTCGGTGGGCAAAGGCTGCTGCGCCGCTTTCTGCCACGCGTAGAGCAGCTTGGCGTTGATATTAAGCGCCCGGGCAGCGGCCAGCGTCGAGCGGCTTTCGCTCGCTAGGCGCAGCGCTTCCGCGCGGAAGGCCGCATCCTAACGCGGCCGTTTGGTAGGAGGGGCTTTTTCCATGGATCTGGGAAGTTACCACCCAACTCTCTCCTGTTTCACCCGACCACCTCAGGCTAGCAATGGCCTGGGTTCGGTCCAGCAGCGAGGTAAAAGCGTCGCTGGTGTACTGGCTGCCGCGGTCGGCGTGCACGAGTAGGCCGGGCGGGGGCTGGCAGACGGCCACCGCCCGGTTAAAAGCGGTCAG
>JANPOR010000356.1:0-1536 GCA_031428075.1 Hymenobacter sp.
TCACCGCAGCCAGCGGCAGACGCTCATCGACGTGTTTGCCTTGAAGTTCGGGGCCCCGGCGCCGGTCTCGTAACAGCTGAAACCTACCAGAACGTCGGCACCACTACCAACCTGGGCGCCGAGTTCAGCCTGAGCCAGCCGCTGGCCAAGTGGTGGCGCATCAACGCCAGCACCTCGCTCTACCGCGCTCAGATTGCCAGCAACGGCCTCGGCACCAACCGCCAGGCCCTGGTGGGCACCGTGCGCCTCACCAACAATTTCACCATCCGCCCCACCCTCGACGTGCAGCTGAGCGGCAACCTGCGCTCGGCCCAGATTATGGCCCAGGGCCGACAGCTGCCCCAGGGCCAGGTCGACCTCGCCCTGCGCCAGCGCCTGTTCTCGGACCGCGCTGCCCTCACCCTGCGCCTGGCCGACATGCTGAACACCCAACAGAACCGCTCCGAAATCAACACCGACGCCCTGACCAGCTACCGCTACAACAAGGACGAAAGCCGCGTGGCCTGGCTGGGCTTCACCTGGTACCTCGGGGCCAGCAAGGCCAAGCCGGGCCGCATCGAGAGTGCCCCGCAGGGTGGTGGCGGCTTCGGCGGCTGAGCAGTTGGCGCGGCGGCTTCCCGACCGGTTTTTCTCCCTTCTTTCTGCACCGAATTGTAATGCCCGGCCCGGATGGGCGATAAAAAATCTGCTCCGGCCGTAGTTTCGAGCTCTCGGACTTGAAATCTGCCCAAACAATCTATTTTCTCTGCAACCTCCTTTTTTTCCTCACTTCTATGTCAAAACAACTCACCCTCGCCGTCGCGCTCTTGCTGGCCGCCGGCACCGTTTCGGCCCAATCGGGCAAAATCAAAGTCAAGGTGAAACCGGGCCGCACCGAAGTCCCGGCCGCTGCGGCCGCCACGGCCATCGACTGGTCGCTGCCCTACGCCGCCACGATCACGCCGGCCGGCCTTAAAGCCGACCTCGACGTGCTGGCTTCGGATGCCTATGAAGGCCGCGAAACCGGTAAGAAAGGCCAGAAGATGGCCGCTAACTACATCGCCAAAGCCTTTGCGGCCGACGGCCTGACCGGCCCCATAGCGGGCTCCGACAACCCCTACGTCCAACACTTCAGCATGAGCCAGCAGAGCGTGAACGCGGCAGCCAGCACGGTGAAAGTGGGCAGCAAAACCTACCAAGCGGGTAAAGACTTCTATACCTTCAGCACCGACGAAACCTTTGCCGCGCCCACGCCGATGCAACCAGTATTCGCAGGCTACGGCATCAAGGAAGAGAAATACTCGGACTTCGCCGCCAGCCCCGACTACGCCGACAAGGATATTGTTATCCTGCTGGGTGAACCCACTACCGCTCAAGGCAAGTCGCTGATTGGAGCCGACGGCAAAGCCAGTCCCTACGCACGAGCCAGCATAGACGGGCTGATGGCCCGCCGCGCCGCGATTTTCCCGCTCAAGGCGCGCTCGGTGGTGATGGTGCTGCCTTCGGCCGATGCCTTTACCAAGGCCCCAACGACGTTTGCGCCCGTCATAAACCAGA
>JANPOR010000357.1:0-4250 GCA_031428075.1 Hymenobacter sp.
ACTCCGCGCTATGGGCCTGATGGATTTCCTCAATAACGAAGGCGACAAAAAGCCCGTTGAAACGCCGCAGCCAGCCGACGCCAGCAGCACCGACGTTAACACTTACACCGTGGCAAGCGGCGACTCGCTCTCAAAGATTGCCAAGAACCACTACGGCGACGCCGCCAAATGGCACGAAGTTTACGAGGCCAACAAGGACCTCATCGGCAGCAACCCCGACCTCATCGAAGTGGGGCAGGTGTTGACCCTACCTAATCTTTAATGGATTTAGGTACTTTTTTGCAAAAAAAAGGCAAGAAAAACCCGGGCTCTTAGTCCGGGTTTTTTTCCATCCGGCGGCGAAAGATTTGCACCGACAAAAATTTCGCTCCTATATTTGTTCCCACCAGTCCGGTACGCTCCCCCTCGCGGTGGTGCAGCGTTTCATTTTATACAGAAGCGGCGAGAGATTAGGCTCTACGACCCGCTGGCAACCTTCGACCGCGCGAAAGGTGCCACGTCCTACCCCTCGGCTCTGGCCGTTGCGGGAAATATGAACGGAGTGCCATGACCAACCCACCAATTTCCTCTTCGACCTTTCCCACCCAGCTGGCCGCGCCAATGCTGGGCTGTTTGGCGTTGGCCGTTCGAATGTGCATGCGCTGTTGGGGCCCGTGTTGTTGCAGCTAGACTGATGCTGCGGGCGCAACCCGCCATTTTCCATTCAGGGTTTTCGGGCAGCGGCAAGGCCACGCCTGTCCGCCAAGTGCCTTGCTAAGGCCAGCGGGCCCCACCGTAACGGCATGGGCTTTCCCGACCTTCGAACTACCCGGCCTTTCTCGCCCTTCTCCCTCAACTTCTTACGGTTTTCACTTCTCCCTTTTTATGTCCGCTCAACCCCTGCACTTCGAAACCCTGCAAATCCACGCCGGCCAGCAGCCCGACCCCACTACCGGCTCACGCGCAGTGCCCATTTATCAGACCACTAGCTTCGTGTTCAAGAGCGCGGAACACGGCGCCAACCTGTTTGCCCTGAAGGAGTTCGGCAATATCTACACCCGCCTGATGAACCCTACCACCGACGTGTTCGAGCAGCGCATCGCGGCCCTCGAAGGCGGCGTAGCAGCCTTGGCCGTGGCCTCGGGCCAGGCGGCCCAGTTCATTGCCCTCAACAACATCCTCAAACCCGGCGATAACCTGGTGGCCAGCTCCTACCTCTATGGCGGCACGTACAACCAGTTTAAATCGTCGTTCAAGCGCCTGGGCATCGAGGCGCGCTTCGTGAAGGGCGACGACGCCGACGGCTTCGAGGCGCTGATTGACGAGAACACCCGCGCCCTGTATGTGGAAACGATTGGTAACCCGAGCTTCAACGTGCCGGACTTTGAGCGCATTGCGGCCATCGCGCACAAGCACGACCTGCCGCTGGTGGTAGACAACACCTTCGGGGCGGGCGGCTACCTGTTCCGGCCCTTGGAGCACGGCGCCAGCATCGTGGTGGAGTCGGCCACGAAATGGATTGGCGGCCATGGCACGAGCATCGGCGGCGTGATTGTAGACGGCGGCACCTACGACTTCGGCAACGGCAAGTTTCCGCAGTTCACCGAGCCCAGCGAAGACTACCACGGGTTGGTATTCAACGACGTGTTCGGCAAGGGCAGCTCGTTTGGCAACATTGCCTTCATCATCCGGGCGCGGGTGGTGGGGCTGCGCGATTTCGGCCCGGCCATCAGTCCCTTCAACTCCTTCCTGTTGCTGCAAGGCCTCGAAACCCTGAGCCTGCGCGTGGAGCGCACCGTAGAAAACGCGCTAAAGCTGGCCCAGTGGCTGGAGCGGCAGCCCCAAGTGGCCCAAGTGAGCTACCCGGGTCTGGCCAGCAGCCCCCATCATGCCAACGCGGCCAAGTACCTCAAGCGCGGCTTTGGCGGCGTGCTCTCGTTCACGCTGCACGGCACCAAGGAAACGGCCACGGCATTGATTGACAACCTCAAACTTATCAGCCACCTGGCCAATGTGGGCGATGCCAAGACGCTCATCATCCAGCCCGCGGCCACCACGCACCAGCAGCTGAGCGAAGAGGAGCAGCGCATTGCCGGCGTGACGCCCACTTCGCTGCGCGTGTCGGTAGGCATCGAGCACTTCGACGACATCCGCGACGACCTGGCACAAGCCCTGGCCGCCGCCACGCTGGCCGCCCCGCAGGGCGATGACGCCAACGAATCCATCCCGGAGCTCCAGCCCGAGCACGCCCAGCCGCTGGAAGTATAGGCCGCTGGTGCGTGGGGCCCCGTTGTCATAGCGAGCGCAACGCAGTGGAGCGCGGCAATCTTTCCTTCCGGTCCGCTGTATTAATGACGCGGACGGCAGGAGAGATTGCTTCGTCGTTCCTCCTCGCAATGACAACACCCAAGCATCAACAACCGAGCACCAAGCAAGCCATGACGACCAATCAACACACGTTTCAACTTCCCGACCCGTTCCCGCTCGAAAGCGGGGCCGTATTGGCCGGCGCCCAGGTAGCGTACCGCACCTGGGGCCGGCTCAACGCGGCCCGCGACAACGCGGTGTGGGTATGCCACGCCCTGACGGCCAACGCCGACGTGCTGGACTGGTGGCCGGGGCTGTTCGGGCCGGGCTGCTACTTCGACCCCACCGACTGGTTCATCGTGTGCGCCAACGTGCTGGGCTCGTGCTACGGCAGCACCAGCCCGCTTAGTCCCGACCCGGCCACCGGCCAGCCGCGCTACCAAGCGTTTCCGCTGCTCACCGTCCGCGACTTGGCCGGGGCCCACGAGGCGCTGCGGCAGGAGTTGGGGCTGACGAGGATTCACACCCTCATCGGCGGGTCGTTGGGCGGGCAGCAGGCGTTGGAGTGGGCGGTGATACAGCCGGCGGCGTTCGATCACCTCGTGGTCATCGCCACCAACGCCCGCCACTCGGCCTGGGGCATCGCCTTCAACGAAGCCCAGAGGCTGGCCATCGAAGCCGACCCCACCTACCACGCCGCCGAGCCCGGCGGCGGCGACGAGGGCCTACGGGCCGCCCGCGCCATCGCCCTGCTCAGCTACCGGGGCTACGACGCTTACGCCACCACCCAAACCGAGGCCCCCGACGACCCCCGCCTGCGCGACTACCGCGCCAGCACCTACCAGCGCTATCAGGGCGACAAGCTCGTGGCCCGCTTCGACGCCTACAGCTACGTGGCCCTGAGCCGCGCCATGGACACCCACCATCTCGGCCGCCACCGCAGCGGCGTGCCGGCGGCGCTGGCCACCATCCGGGCCCGCACCCTGGTGCTGGGCATCTCCTCCGACGTACTCTTTCCCGTCCGCGAGCAGCGCGAGCTGGCCCAGGGCATTGCCGGAGCCGTGTACAACGAACTAGATTCGGGCTTCGGCCACGACGGCTTCCTGCTGGAAACCGTCCGGATTACGCAGCAGCTAGAGCGGTTCTACGCGCCCGTGCTGACACACTAAGCGCCGGGCCCCGGCCCACCACCTCCTTTTCCCTTCGACATGACCAACTCCTTTTTGACGGCCCCGCGCGGGCCGCGGGCCTTCTTGTGCGCCGTACTGGCCCTAGCGGGGCTTGTAGCCAGCTGCGGCAGCGGCGGCTCGCCGGCCACCACCACAGTGGCCCCCGAAACCCTACGCCTCGACTACGCCTACTACAACCCTTTGAGCTTGGTGCTCAAGCAGCAGGGCTTGCTGGAGAAGGCCCTCGCCCCGCAGCACATCAAGGTGGAGTGGGTGCTGAGCCAGGGCAGCAACAAGGCCCTGGAGTACCTCAACGGCAACAGCATCGACTTCGGCTCGACGGCCGGGGCGGCGGCGCTGGTGGGCCGCGCCAACGGCAACCCCCTCAAGGCCGTCTACATCTTCTCGAAGCCGGAATGGACGGCCCTGGTCACGGGCCCTAGGTCCGCCATCAAGACGGTGGCCGACCTCAAGGGCAAGCGCGTGGCCGCCACCAAGGGCACCGACCCCTACATCTTCCTGCTGCGCGCCCTCGACCAAGCCGGCCTGAGCGAGAAGGATATCGAGCTGATTCCCCTGCAACACCCCGACGGCCGCGCCGCCCTCGAAAAAGGCGACGTGGATGCCTGGGCTGGCCTCGACCCGCACATGGCTAAGGCCGAGCTAGAAGCGGGCGCGAAGCTACTTTACCGCAATCCCGACTTCAATAGCTACGGCGTGCTGAACGCCTACGAGCAGGCCCGGCAGTGGGCCCTCAAACACCCCGCCGAGCTGCAGCAAACCCTGGCCACCGAG
>JANPOR010000358.1:0-10892 GCA_031428075.1 Hymenobacter sp.
CCGGCGAAGGCTACCGCGCCAACGCCAGCCGCACGCCGGCCATGGCCCAGCGGCGGGGCATCTGGGCCCCGAGCAAGTCGGCGTAGCGGGCGTCGAACAGGTTTTGCACTTGGCCCAGTACCCAAAGGCGGCCGGGCAGTAGCGCCACTTCGGCCCGCACGTTGAACACGGCGTAGCTCGGCGTAAGCACGCTGCCAATGGAAGTAGGGGAGGCGTCCACTTGCCGAGCGTTGCGCTGTTTGTAGAGGCCCCCGATCGAGACGTTGAAGCGGCGGTGCGTGAGGCCGACGGTGCCCGCCACGAGGTGCCGCGCTACGTTCGAGAGGTACTGCGATACCACGTCGCCTTCGGTGTTGAGGTGCACAAACGTGTAGCCCACGTTGGCATCGAGGCGCAGGCCGGGGGCGAGCTGGGCGCGGGCAGTTAGCTCGGTTTCGAGGCCCTGGGTGCTCACGGCGAATAGGTTTTGGGCAAAACGGTAGGTTTTAGCCGGGTCAATGTTGGTTAGGCCCGTAGCATCGATTATCTGGCTGCCCGACTGGTTCACGTAGTCAATCAGGTTGCGGCCGTAGCGGTTGAAGTAGGTACCGCGTACGCTAAGGCCCGGCGAAAATTGGTAGTCGAGCCCGCCTTCGTAGTTGATGGTGCGCTCGGCGGCCAAGCCGGGGTTGCCCACGTTAAAGCCACCGGGCACCACGCCGGGGCGCACGTTCGACGTGTACTGCTCCGTGAAATTGGCGGCCCGGATGGCCCGGCCCACGGCCGCGCGCACAGTCAACTTCTCGCCCAGCTGCTGGCTGGCGTTGAGTTGCGGCACCAGCTCGGTGCCGTAGGCTTGGTCGTGGTCGAGGCGCAGGGCAGCCGTCACGTTCAGACTAGCGTGGGGCGTGAAGGCCGCCGTGGCGAAGGCCCCCGTGTGCCACACAGCGTGGTCGCCGCGGTCGTTGCTGCGCACGGCGCGGCGGTCGGCTTGGCCGCCCATCGAGGCCCGCAGCTTGGGGCTCAGCTGTAGCTGGTGCTGGCCCTGCACGTTGAGGTAGTGCATGAGGTGGTCGCTGGGCACCGAGGTGGGCGTGTACAGGTATAGATCGGTGCTCGATGTGCCCACCACTTGCAGCTCGGTGCGGGCGCGCTCGTTCCACTCGTAGCGCAGCTGGCCCTGATACCAGTCGCGGCTGGTGGTTTCGCGGGCCCGGTCGCCGGCATTGGTGGTGTAGAAGTTCTGGGCGTTGAACTCGCGCCGGTCGAAGCTGGCGCGGGCGGCGGTGCTCAACTTATCGGTGATTTGGTAGGCCCCCGACAGCGAGTAAGTATTCAGTTTGATGTCGTTGCGTCCCCCACCGGCTAGGTCGAGCTGCTGGCCGCTGGCCGTGTTGTTGAGGACGCCGCCGGCGAGGCGCAGGCCCTTATCCTGCCCAAAAAAGCCGGCGTTGGTGCTTTTTAGCCCATACTCGCCCGACAGGAAAGTAGCGGCCAGCTCGGTGCCGTCGGGCCGATGGGTGGCGGCGAAGGTTTTGGTGACAATGTTGATGAAGCCGCCCACCGCGTCGGGGCCGTAGAGGGCCGCGCCGGGCCCGCGCACGATTTCAATTTGCTCAATCTCAGCGGGTGTGATAGGGAAATAGCCCGCGAAATGGCCCGTGAGCGGGTCGTTCAGCCGCATGCCGTCCAGCAGCAGCAGCACTTGGTTGAAGGTGCTGCCGCGCAGCGTGATGTCGGCCTGGGCCCCGAAGTTGCCTCGGCTCTGCACCTCGATGGCGGGTAGTACGCGCAGCAAGTCGTCGAGCGAAGTGACCGGGTACTCGTTCAGCCGGCTGCCGGGAATGATGGTGACGGCGCGGCCCGTTTGGCCGGCGGCCTGGCCCAGGCGCGAGGCGTACACGGTGACTTCGCGCAGGGTGTGGGCGCTGTCGGCGGGCACGGCCTGGGCCACCGCATTGAGGGTAAACAAACTGCCAATAAGTGTAGTGGTAGCGCGCATGAATGCTATTGTTAGGTAAAACAGGGGACAGCGGTAGTGCCGCAAAGCTAGGGCCCCGGAGTCCGCCCGGGGCCCCGGCGCGCAACGGCCGGCCCAAATCCTGCATCTTTGGGCCCTTACTCATTCCCACTATATCGCCTCATGAAATACGCTTCCGTGCTGGGCCTGTTGGGCCTGCTGGCCGGGCCCGCCCTGGGCCAAACCCTCGCGCCGCCCCCACCACCGCCCCTACCTCTCCGCGATGCGGCCCCCAACCCCGTGGGGCCCTATCGCGCCTCGGCCACCAAAGTCAACGACTTAGTGCACACCAAGCTGGCGGTGAAATTTGATTACGCCAAGCGCTACCTCTACGGTCAGGAATGGATCACGCTCAGGCCCCACGCCTATGCCACTGATTCGCTGCGGCTCGACGCCAAGGGCATGGACATCAAGGCAGTTGCCTTGATGAATGGCACCCAGCAAATCCCGCTCAAGTTCGATTACTCCGACCAAAACAACCTGCGCATTGCGCTGGGCCGCAGCTTCAAGCCGGGCGAATCGTACACCGTATACCTCGACTACACGGCCAAGCCCGACGAGCTAAAAGTGAAGGGCTCGGCCGCCATCACCGACGCTAAGGGCCTGTACTTCGTCAACCCCGACAGCACGGTGAAGGGCAAGCCGGTACAAGTCTGGACGCAGGGCGAGACGGAAGGCTCGTCGGCGTGGTTTCCTACTATCGATCGGCCCAACCAGAAGACCACCGAGGAAATTGCCATGACCGTGCCGGCCAAGTACGTGACGCTCAGCAACGGCCGCATGGTAAGCTCCACGCCTGCAGGCCCCGGCCTGCGCACCGACACCTGGAAAATGGACCAACCGCACTCACCTTATCTGTTCATGATGGCGGTGGGCGACTTCAAAATCTACAAAGATACCTGGCGCGGTAAGGAGGTGAACTACTACCTCGAACCTAAGTACGCGCCCTACGCCAAGCAGATTTTCGGCAACACGCCCGATATGCTGGAATTTTTCTCGACCCGCTTGGGCGTGGAGTATCCTTGGAACAAGTACGCCCAGATTGTGTGCCGCGACTACGTGAGCGGGGCCATGGAAAACACTACCGCTACGCTCCACGGCGAGCAGGTGCAAATGACCGACCAGGAGCTGATTGACCGGGAATATCAGCAAGAATCGGTGATTGCCCACGAGTTGTTCCACCAATGGTTTGGTGACTACGTGACCGCCGAAAGCTGGAGCAACCTGACGGTGAACGAGTCGATGGCCGACTTCTCCGAAGGGCTGTACGCCGAACACAAGTACGGCCGCGACGCCGCCGACGCCCACAACTATTCCAACTTGCGCCGCTACCTGGCCAACCCCGCCGATGCCGCCAAAAACCTCGTACGCTTCCATTATGGCGACAAAGAAGAGATGTTCGATTTGGTGACTTACCAGAAGGGTGGGGCCGTGGTGGACATGCTGCGCACTTACCTGGGCGACGACGTATTCTTCGCCGGCTTACAGAAATATCTGAAAGACAATGCCCTGGGTAACGGCGAAGCCCACCAAATGCGCCTGGCCATGGAGGCCGTGTCGGGCCAGGACTTGAACTGGTTTTACAACCAGTGGTATTTCGGGGCCGGCCATCCGGTCGTCACCATCGATTACGCTTGGGACGCCGGCCGCAAAACCGAAATTGTGACCGTAAAGCAAACCCAAGGTGGCGACCCGTTCCGGTTGCCGTTCGTTATCGACTACTACGTGAACGGCAAGGCGCAGCGCCAGCGCGTGCTGATGACGCAGGCCAGCCAGATGTTTGAAATGCCCCTGGCCGCCCAGCCCGCCTTGGTGAACGTGGACGCCGAAAAGAAGCTCGTCTGGCTGAAAACTGACAATAAGTCGTTCAGCGCCTTCGCCTACCAGTATGCCAACGCGCCCCTGTACGTGGATCGCCGTGAGGCCGTCGCCGCCGCCAAAGACGCCCAGGCCAAAGACCCCGCCGCCCGAGCCCTGCTGTTGAGGGCCCACAACGACAAGTCCTACAACCTGCGCATGGTCGTCCTCGAAAGCCTGGACATGGAAAACAAAACCATAGCCAAGGCCGCCGCGCCCGTGCTGCGCAAGCTGCTGGCCACCGAAAAGGACCCCAACGTGCAAGCCTACACCCTGGAGGCCCTGGGCCAGCTGAAGGACAAGCGCGACGTGCCCACCTTCACTAAGTATCTGGCCGAAAGCCGCTCCTACGGCGTGCAGGGCCGGGCCCTGGGGGCCCTGGCCGAAGTAGCGCCCCAGCAGGCGCTGGCCAAGGCTAAAGCCATGGAAAGTGACGGTCATCCTACTGTTACCCAAGCCGTAGTAGCCACCTATGCCGTGGCCGGCGGCGTGGCTCAGTGGCCCTATATCCGCGATAAGTTCGATGCGGCGGGCCTTCAGGAAAGGGCCGGTTTGCTACCGGGCCTGGCCGCCATGCTGCCCCGCCTCAGCGAGCCCAAGGCTTTTGCCGAAGATGTGGACCGCCTCAAGGGCATCGGCATTCAGTTCAAGTCGCAGGGGGCCGACCAAGCCATCATCGGCCTGCTCCAGAATGGCCTCACGGAAAAGTCACAGAGCGCCAGCGTGCCCGAAAACCGGCAGACGCTGGAGCGGGCCATTCAGGAGATTCAGCAGGCCAAGTAGCGCCCGGCGTAATTACCTAACACTAAAATGGCCTTCCGCACAGCGCGGAAGGCCATTTTAGTGTTAACTGCTTGGGCTATTCGGCCAAGCTGTGGGCGGGTAGCCCGGCGGGGTTGAGTTGGGGCCCTGCGTAGCCGCTGGCGTCTTGGTCGGGCTCGGCGGGGGCTTCGGAGTCCTCGTCTTGCTCGTGCGCTTCGGTGGCATAGATGTGCTCCATATTGCGCATCACGCCCTCGCCGTCGACTTGCAAGTCCTTCAATACGCCGTCGGCAATGTCGTAGACCAAGCCGTGGAGGCGCGGTGGTTTGTCGGTCCGCATGGCGTTTTGAATGATGTTGGTTTTGGTCAGGTTGCGCACTTGCTCAATCACATTCAGTTCGACCAGCCGGCGCAGGCGTTGGGTCTCGTCTTTAATGCGCAGAAATTCGGTTTCATGCAGCCGCACCACGTCGCGGATGTTTACCAGCCAGTTGTCAATCAATCCGTACTGCTTGTTGCTCGCCGCCGCCGCCACACCGCCGCAGCCGTAGTGGCCCACAACCATAATATCTTGTACGCCAAGAACTTCCACGGCATATTGCAGCACGCTCAGCATATTCATGTCAGAATGCACCACCATATTGGCGATGTTGCGGTGCACGAACATTTCCCCGGGGCCCGTGCCGGTGATGCCCGAGGCCGGCACACGCGAGTCGGAGCAGCCAATGAATAGGTAGCGCGGGGTTTGGCCGTTGGCCATGCGCTGGAAGTACTCCGGGTCGTCGGCGTTCTTGGTGGCCACCCACTGGCGATTGTTTTCGAGAATGGTTTGGATGCCGGACATAGTAGGTTTCTAGTTGAAATACGGGTGCTTACTACCTTCCACCGCGCGGCAAGCGCCGCCGGGGCATTGGCGTTGAATCACGTTTCCCGGGTGTCGCCAGCCAAAGCTAAAGCTAAACCGGCCCACAATGGCCGGCCTGTCCCGAAAAAACGGTTAATGGATGCTCATCGCCACCTGGCGGATGCTGCGCAGCTCCAGCTCGACGCCGCGCGCCGGGGCCGCCTGCCGGAATGCCTCGATGGCTTCGAGTACGTCGTGGTCGATGACGGTAGAATGGGTGCCGTCGAGCACGACGCGGCTGCCGGGGGGTAGCTGTTCGAGGGTGGTGACGATGCTGGCCTTGTTGAGAAACGAAACGTGGCTGGGCAGGCGCAGGTGCAGGAAGCCGGGCTCGCCTTCATCGCCGGCGGGGTCGCGCCGCAGGAAGGAGCCGGCCTTGGCGTTGTCTTTCAGGATAAAGAAAAAGCCCAGCACCAGGCCGATGCTCACGCCCTTGAGCAAGTCGGTGAATAGCACAGCCGCAATGGTGATGATGAACGGCCCGAACTGCGCCCAGCCCAGCCGCCACTGCGCCCGGTACAGGGCCGGCTTAGTGAGCTTGAAGCCCACCAGCAGCAGCACCGCCGCCAGGGCCGCCAGCGGAATCATGTTTAGCACTGCGCCCAGAAACAACAGACTTACCAGCAGCAAAATGCCGTGCAAGAAAGCCGCCAGTCGGCTCTGGGCCCCGGCGGCGATGTTGGCCGACGAGCGTACGATGACGGCCGTGATGGGCAGGCCCCCGAGCAGGCCGCTCACCAGGTTGCCCGCGCCCTGGGCCAGCAGCTCGCGGTTGGGGGGCGTGTGGCGCTTCTGGGGGTCGAGGTTGTCGACGGCTTCGATGCTGAGCAGCGTTTCAAGCGAGGCCACGATGGCGATGGTGAAGGCCACGCCGTAGGTGGCCGGGTGGCGCAGAGCGCTGAAGTCGGGGAACGACATGGCGCCGATGAGTTGCGGCAGCGACGACACCACCGGCAGGGTGACGAGGTGCTCGGGGCGCACCTGCCAGGCCGGGGCCCAGCCGTGCAGTAGCTGGTTGAGGCCCACGGCCGCCGCCACTGCCACCAGGGCCCCCGGCACCAGCTGTGTCCAGGCCAGCCGGCGCACCGGCGCGCTGTCCCAGAGCAGGAGCAAGGCCAGCGACACCGCGCCCACCAGCACCGAGCCCGGGCTCAGGGCCCGGGCGGCGGCCTCGATGGCGGAAAAGGTATTCTGCCCGTTGATCTGCAGAAATTTCATGTCCTCGAAGTAGTCCGTATCGGCCCCGAAGAAATGCGGCAGTTGCTTCAAAAGCAAGATGATGCCGATGGCTGCCAGCATCCCGCGGATGACGGACGCCGGAAAGTACAGCGCGATGATGCCGGCCCGGACCACGCCCAGCAGTAGCTGCATGACGCCCGCCACGGCCGTAGCCGCCAGCACCGCTGGAAACGAGCCCAGCGTGGCAATGGCTGACACCACCACCACCGTGAGGCCCGCCGCCGGCCCGCTCACGCTCAGCTGCGAGCCGCTGAGCAAGCTCACCAGCACGCCGCCCACGATGCCCGCCATCACGCCCGCCAGCAGCGGGGCCCCGGAGGCCAGCGAAATGCCCAGGCACAGCGGCAGCGCCACCAAAAAGACCACTAAGCCGGCCGGTGCATCCTGCGCAACGGTGCCAAAAAACGACGTTTGGGACCGTCGGCCCCTGGGCCCGGCTGCGGAAACAATGGCCCCCCCGGTGCGCATGGACGAAGAAATAATTTCAGGCATAAGGAAAAAAACGATATTCTTTGAAAGGCATGGTGCGGGGGCCTATCCAGATGAGCCTGACCGGCAATAAAATTGCTGAACAGTTTTTTTCAGTAGTCAGATAATCAGCAGTCAGTACTTAAAAAAATTGATTTTGAAGTACTAAACACCATTCAGTTAATCATCACTTAACTCTAATTACTCAAAACAAAGGGTTCCTGCCAACGCCGGCCCAAGATTACGAGGGCGCTATTAATGTCGGGTTAAAGCCCGATTAAAAAGAAATTAAAACGATTCTTGTCGCCTAAAATGGAACCTTGACAGGCCATTCCAGCCACACCCGGGTGCCCGCACCGGGCGTGCTTTCGATGCGCACAGTGCCCCCGTGCAGCGCCATGATACGGGCCGTGAGCGGTAGTCCGATACCGTGCCCGGCCACCCTGCGCGCCGACGGTGCCCGGAAGAATGGCACGAACACCTGCTGCAAATCGGCCGCGCTCAGGCCAAGCCCGTGGTCGGCCACGAGCAGGCGCGGGCTCCCGCGGGCTACTGTCAGCGCAGCCGTGATAACTTGCCCCGGCGCGGCTACGGCCGAGAACTTGCAGGCGTTGTCGAGCACGTTCAGTACTGCTGACAGCAGCAGGACCTCGTTGCCGCGCACCTCGAACGGGCCAGCCTCGTCGGCGTCGCCGAAGTCCAAATCCACCCGACAGGTGGGGTAGCGCCGCCCGATCTGCTCGTGGGCTAGCAGCAGCAGCTCGTCGAGCCGCACCGTCGTCATGGGCACCTGCGAGGGGTCGTCGGAGGCGCGAGCAATCTGCAGCAGGCCGTTGGTGAGCTCGTTGAGCTGCCGGGCTGCGTCGAGGGTGCTTTGCAGCACGCGGCGGTACTCGGCCCCGGGCCGCTCGGCTTGCAGCAGGGCCACCTCCAACTCGCCGATGAAGGCCGTGAGGGGCGTGCGAAGCTCGTGCGAGGCGTCGCGCACGAAAGTGCGCTGCCCAGCAAATGCGGCGGCCAAGCGGTCGAGCAGGCGGTTGAAGCGCTGGGCTAGGTGGCCTATTTCGTCAGGTGCGCCGTCGGCTTGGGTCAGGCGCTGGCCCAGGTCGGTGGCCGTGATGCCGTCGACTTCCCGCACCATGCGCCGCAGCGGGCGCAGGGCCCGGCCGGCCAGCGCCCAGCTGCCCGCGCCCATGGCCGCCACCGCCGCCAGCAGGCCCCCGGCCAGCAAGCGGCCCAGCTCGTCCAACTGCTGGCGGCTGTCCTCGTCCACCGACGAGGCCACCACCACCAAGGGCCCCAGGCGGGCGTCGTGGTAGAGCAGGCCCACGGTTTCGTGGTAGTTGGTTTCGGGTTCTAGCACGGCGCGGCCGGCGCGACGCACCTCGGCCAGCCATGCGGCGGGCGCCGGCCGGTCACCGCCCTGTCCCTCCCGAAACACCAGCCGGTCGGCCGCGTCGTACACCTGGCCTTTCTCAGCGGGCAGGGTGCGGTAGAGCTGCCGCAGGTAGCGCCGGTACGAGGCCTGTTGGCCCGCGCCGTGGAACTGTCCATCGGTATAGGCGTGCCCCACCACCAGCGTGCGCCGAAACAGGTTTTGGGTGAACAGCGCGCGGCGCGACTGCTGGGTAGCGAAGTAAATCACCAGTACAAACAGCAGCAGCGTCGCGGCCAGAACGGACCCGAACTGAAGCGCCAGGCGCAGGCGGATGGACATGGCGGCCAATTGGTTATTAGTGCTTGGTTATTAATTGTGGGGTCCTTTTGTCATTGCGAGCGCAAAGAAGTAGAGCGCGGCAATCCCCTGCCAGTTCGCTTATTCAACAGCGCGAGTGCGACCCAAAGGACAGTGCAAACCGGAAAGAAAAATTGCCGCGCTCTACATTACTCTTTGCGCTCGCGATGACAAAAGGCCAGGCACCAACAATCAATTCGCTTACTCCACCCGCATCACGTAGCCCATGCCCACCAGTGTGTGAATTAGCTTGGAATCGAAGCCTTTGTCGACTTTCTTGCGTAAGAAATTGATATACACATCAATCACGTTGGAGCCGGTGTCGTAATCCAGCTCCCAGACGTGCTCCAGTAGGTCGGCCCGCGACACCACTCGGCCCTGGTTGCGCAGCAGGTATTCGAGCAGCGAAAACTCGCGGGCCGTGAGCTGCACCGGCTGGCCGGCGCGCTCCACGCGCTTGGCGGCGGGGTCAAGAGTGAGGTCTGCCAGGCGCAGGGGGGCAGCCAGGGCGGGCGCCTCGGTGCGGCGGCGCACCAAAGCTCGCAGCCGGGCCAGCAACTCCTCAAAGGCAAAGGGCTTCACGAGGTAATCGTCGGCTCCGGCGTCGAGGCCCCGGATTTTGTCGTCCGTTTCGCCCAGGGCCGTGAGCATGAGGATGGGTACCACGGGGTCGCGGGCGCGCACTTGGCGGCACAGCTCCAGCCCGCTCAGGCCGGGCAGCAGCTGGTCGAGGATCAGGCAGTCGTAGGGGACCGACTGGGCGCGGTGCAGGCCCAACAGGCCGTCGGCGGCCAGGTCCACGGCGTGGCCCTGCTCGCGCAGGCCCCGGTGCAGGAACGCCGCCACAGCGGGCTCGTCTTCAACTAACAGGATTTTCATGTAACAGGATTTTCATGCGGTTTTGAGTTTGGTGAAAATGGCTCCCGGCATGCGTTGCCCGGCCCGGGGGGCGGGCCCAGCCACCAAATATGCAACCAAAGGCGCGGCGGCGTTCTGAACTATGGAAACAAATTTGTGTTCAGTAATTTTTAAACAGGACCCATGGGCGCTACTTATTTCCACCCCGACCTTATCCCGGCCGACGAATCTGAGCGATTGGAGGCGTTACGACGCTATCAAGTGCTGAGCGCGCCGGGGCAACGGCTTTTCAACGACTTGGTGAGCATCGTGGCTAAGCTGTTCGGCGTGCCCATAGCTTTGGTGTCGTTGGTCGGAGCCGAGGACGTCGTTTTCGCGGGCAACGCCGGCCTGCCTGGCTTGGAGCGGGCACCCCGACCCGATAGCCTGTGCTCGGTAGCCATTTTGCAAGACGGCATCACGGTGTACGAAAACTTGCTGCTGCGCCCCTGTCACCTCACCAATTCTGGGGCCGCGCAGGCCCAGAACTTGCAATTCTACGCCGGCATCGCCTTACGCACCGCTGACGGCTACTCTATCGGTACGCTGTGCGTGATGGACCATACCCCGCGCTCGTTTTCGGTGGAGGAAAGTATCCTGCTCGATAGCCTCGGTGACGTGGCCATGGCCCTGCTCGACCTGCGCGTGGCCCTGGAAACCGACGTTGCGCTGGCCCCGGCCCTGTGGCGGCGCATCAACGACGGTATTAGCCAGTCGCTCACCCGCATCGACACCTTGGCGTCGCTGCAAGGGTGGGAAACCAGTCCCGATACGGCCGCCGCGTTGGCCTACCAGCAGTCGCGCCACGAAGAAGCCACCCGGGTGGTGCGCGTGCTGCACAACGAGCTCCGCCAGGTGCTGGCCAGCCTACCCGGCTAGTCCCTGACGGGCCCCCGCGCTATCTTTGCCCGGATAGTTTTCCGGGGGCAGGTTCGGCGCCTTTGCTTCTCACACAAGTTTAGGACGGGGCGGGCGAAGATACAGCCGTTATTTATTTACGGGCAGCCCGCCGTTCAGGGCCCCGACGGGGC
>JANPOR010000359.1:0-6812 GCA_031428075.1 Hymenobacter sp.
CTACCCCGACGCCAACTACGCGTCCGAGCCCGCGATTTTCAAGAATATCTACGAGGCCTGGGGTGGCGTGCGGGTAGCCAAGCACCTGTGGCTCGACGCCGGCATTTTCCTCTCGCACATCGGGCTGGAGGGACCAATTTCGCGCGACGACCTCACGCTGACCCGCTCGATTATGGCCGACAACTCGCCTTATTACGAAGCGGGGGCTAAGCTGACCTACGACCGCGGCCAGAAGTGGCTGTTTTCGGGGCTGGTGCTCAACGGCTGGCAGGTCATCCGCGACCGCAACCAGAACGAGGCCGTCGGTAGCCAGATTCAGTTTCGGCCGTCAGCCAAGTGGCTGCTCAACTCGAGTACTTTCGTAGGCGAGGGCTACAACCAGCCCGACTCGGTGGGCCGGCAGCTGCGCTACTTTCACGATTTTTACGTTACCTACGACCCTTCTAAGAAGTGGAAGCTGGCTGCTGCTTTTGATGCCGGCTGGCAGGCCCGCGCCCACCACGCCGGGGGCTACGACCACTGGCAGGGCGGCGCCCTTATCGTGCGCCGCCGCTTGTGGGTGCGCGCTGGCCTAGTGGGCCGTGTCGAGTACTTCTACGACCCGGCCGCCGTACTGGTGAGCACCCGCGGGGGGGGGCTTAACACCGTGGGCTACTCGCTGGGATTTGATTACAGCCCCGTGCCCCGCGTAACCCTGCGGGCCGAAGGCAAGCAGTTCGTGGACCAAAAGTCGGCGTACGTCCAGGACAAGACGCCGCGCCGCACCAATGCCGCCGTGACCGTGCTGCTCGGCCTGACTTTCTAGAGCAGTTTCGGGGTTCCCATACGTGGGGAGCGGGGTAAGCCCCGCTCCCCACCCGCACACGGATCCCGAACTGCTCTAACTAACCACATTAACCGCCGCGCCGCCCGTGACCTCCGCTGAAGAAAGCCTGCGCGACTCCTCCGCCGAGCGATTCCTGCGCCTGGTGCAGGGCAAGCGGCGCGGCACGCTCAAGATTTACCTGGGTCTGGCCGCCGGTGTAGGCAAAACATACCGCATGCTGCAAGAAGCCCACGACCTGCACCAGCACGGCGTGGACGTGCTGGTCGGCTACGTGGAAACACACGGCCGCTCCGGCACCGAGGCGGAACTGCGCGACGTGCCACGGTTACCTCGCAAGCACATTTTTTACAAAGGCCGGGGCTTGGAGGAAATGGACGTGGAAGGCATTGTGCAGCGCCGACCACAGGTAGTAGTAGTGGACGAGCTGGCCCATTCCAACGTGCCGGGTTCGCGCCACGAAAAGCGCTGGCAGGACGTGGAATACATTGTTGCCCAAGGCATTTCGGTGATAACGGCCGTGAACGTGCAGCACCTGGAAAGCTTGCACGACCAAGTCTTGAAAATTACGGGCACCGACGTGACCGAGCGCGTTCCCGACCAGCTGCTGAAGCTGGCCGACGAGGTGGTGAACGTGGACCTGACCGTGGGCGACTTGCGCGCCCGCCTCGAAGAAGGCAAAATCTATGACTCGGCCAAGGTACCCACCGCGCTGGCCAACTTCTTCCAGGCTGAAAACCTATTGCAATTGCGGCGGCTGGCGGTGCGCGAAGTCGCCCAGCTGCTGGGCCGGCAGGTGGAGTCCGAAGCTGGGGGCGCGCCCGCCGTACTGCCCGCCCGCCGCAACGACGACCGCCTGCTGGCCTGCATCAACTCCAACGAAAAGGCCGCCAAGGAAATCATTCGCAAGACCTCGCGGCTGGCCGATCGGTTGTCGGCTGCCGCCTGGTACGTGCTCTACGTGCAGACCGGCCGCGAAACCGGCGACCGTATCGGCCTGGCCACGCAGCGGCATTTGCTCAACAACCTGCAGCTGGCCACCGAACTGGGGGCCCAGATTCTGCGGGTGAAGGACGATAACATCGTGGGGGCCATCCAGCGGGTGGCTGGGGAAAAAGGCGCCACCCTGCTTGTCTGCGGCATCACTAGCGAAAAGGGGCTGTGGGGCCAGCTTTCGCGGCGCGGCGTGACCAACGACCTGCTCCGCGCCGTAGCCCGCGACAGCCCGGATTTGGACCTTTACCTGGTAACGTACTGACTAAAAAAGAACGGTCATGCTGAGCGCAGTCGAAGCATCTCCACCGCTTCGTTGTGATGGCATTAATCACTTCCGAGGTAAAGATGCTTCGACTGCGCTCTGCGTGACGCTCTGAATGACGCTCTGAAATACCGAAAGCCATGAACCTCAAAACCCTCATTACGCTCGGCTTCGTGGCGATGCTGGCCTTGCTGCTTGGACTGGGCGGCTACGCCTACTACACCGTGCAGCGGCTGGACCGCAACTCCCGGAACGTGCTCAAGGACAATTTTTATTCCGTAGAGTTGGGCCAACAGATGCTGCGCGCCCTCGACCGGATGGAAATCGACCCCAACAGCGCCGAAGGCTTGGCGCGGTTTCGGCAGAGCCTGACCCGTGAAGCCGGCAACATCACCGAAGCCGGTGAGCGGGAAGTAGTGGACAGCCTGACGCAAAATCAGGCTGACTTTCAGCGCCTGCTCGATGCCGGGGCCCCACCGGCCGGCCGCGCGCCCACGCTGGAGCTGCTGCGCCAGCAGACCTACCGCATGGTGGCCTTGAACACGGCCGCATTGACCCGTAAAAACGAACAGGTGAACCAGAACGCGACGCAGGCCGGGCGCTACCTGATAGCCTTCGTGGTGCTGAGCCTGCTGCTGGGGCTGATGTTTGTGCTAAGCGTGCCCGAGGCCGCCGTGGGGCCCCTGCGTAAGCTCACCCTGAGCCTGGAGCACGCCACCGACAACAACTTCACGGCTACGATTCCCATCGAGCACACCAACGAATACGGCCGGGTGGCGCAGGCCTTCAACCGGATGCTGGTGCAGTTGCAGGAATACCGCAGCTCCACGATGGCTGAGCTGATAACGGAGCGCAACCGTGCCGCCAGCATCGTGAGCGGCCTCGACGAGGGCTTGCTGCTGCTGGACGAAAACCGCCGCATCATCCTGGCCAACCCGGTGGCCTGTGCGCTATTGAGCCGGCCAGTGGAGCACCTGGTGGGCCATTCGGCGGCGGCCGTGGCCCAGGAAAACGACCTCATGCGCGAAATCCTGCGCCCGCTGGACGAGCAGGCCGCCCGCCGTGAGCAGGCCGTGGCCGACGCCCCGCTGCTGCGCATTGCCCAACAGGGCGAAGAAGCCTTCTACCGCCTGGCGGTGCAGGAGCTAGTGTCTTTTAATGAGGCCCTGAACAAAAGCGAGTTTGTGGGGCAAATCATCACTTTACGCAACGTGTCGGACTTTAAGAAGCTGGACCAGGTAAAGTCGAATTTCCTGGCCACTGTGTCGCACGAGCTAAAAACGCCGCTCTCCAGCATCAACCTCAACACCAAGCTCTTGCAAGACGAGCGCCTGCCCGCCGACGAGCGCCAGCGCATCACAGGCCACATCCGCCAGGAAACGCAGCGTCTGCAGCGCATGGTGGCCGAGCTGCTGGATGTGTCGCGCCTCGACGCTGGCACCGGAATCCAACTAGACGTGCGCCCCACCAGCCTGGCCAACGTGGTGGGCTTTGCCACGGCCACCGTACAGCCCCAGCTTGACGACAAGCACCTGCGCCTCGACTTGCAGCTGGCCCCCGACCTGCCCGCCGCCCGCGCCGACGTGGAGAAAACCACCTGGGTACTCATCAACCTGCTGGCCAACGCCATTCGCTACTCGCCCGCCGGCGAAGTTCTCACCGTGCGCGCCGCGCCGGCGGGCAGTTTCGTGCAGGTGAGCGTGCAGGACCGGGGCCCCGGCATCGCTGCCGAGCACCACGAACGCATCTTTCAGCGCTTCGCTCAACTGCCGGACAAAGCCGGCTACCGGGGCGGCTCGGGCCTGGGCCTGAGCATTGCCCGCGAGTTTATCACCATGCAGGGCGGCCGGCTGTGGGTGGAAAGCGAGCTGGGCAGTGGCAGCACCTTCCATTTTACCCTGCCGGCGGCGGGCTAGTGGGCTTAATCAGCAGTTATTCCCCTTACCAATTCCAACGCCATGCAAGCCACCATCAAAGCCAAGCTCACCCTGGGACTAGGGTTCTTGTTCCTGGTAATCCTGCTGCTGAGCGGGGTGGGCGCGTATTTCCTATACCAACTGGCGCGCAGCTCCGAGGCCACGCTGCACGACAACTACCGCTCGGTGGCCTACGCCGGCGAGCTAACCAATGCCCTGGCCGACCTTGCGGAAGCCCGCCGGGATGACTCTAACGGTACGGCCGCCAACAGCGCCCGCCAAAGCTTTGAGCGCTACCTGGCTGCCGAGCAGCGCAACATCACCGAGCCTGGCGAAGGCGTGGTGGCCGACTCGCTGGCCCGCGGCTTTCGGGCCTATCTGCAAGCCCCGCCGGCTACATCCCGGCCTAGCTACCAGCAGCTACGCCGACAAGTGAGCCGCGTGGCCGCCCTGAACCTGCGTGCCATCGAGCAGCAGAATCTGCGTACCCGGCGCCTCGCCACCCGCACCATCACCACGCTGGGGCTGCTGGCGGCATTGGGTATCCTGGCCACCTTCTCGTTCATCTTCTCCTTTCCAGATTACGTGACCAAGCCCGTAGAAGAGCTCACCAGCGGCATTCGCCGCCTGGCGACGGGCGACTACAGTCAGCGGCTGCCCGAGCCGGCTTACCGGGAGTTTGCGGGCGTAGCCAGCGCCTTCAATGACATGGCTCAAAAGCTGGAAGGTTACGAAACGCCTGAGGGCACGCCCCGGCTCGACCACAGCGATGCCCTGGAACGAGTGACCGTGCATCATCGTCCCTCCGCCCTGGCCGGCCTACCCGACCCCGCCGAACAACGGCGCCTACTCTTGCAGCTGCGCGAGCAAACGCAGCTGCTGGCCCGTACCACAGAAAGACTGCTGTATTAGGGCCCGCTCTTTGAGGCGTAATTATCTGTTTTTAGGGTGATATCGGCATTTGATTTAGACAGGAAGGCAACCGTGCGGCTATCCACTTCGCCCGCTACCCGCCCGGCCTTACGGGTCCAACCGCTTGGCTTACATGGAGCGGTACTCAACGTTTTCCTTGCTGCTGGTGGCGGTGGCGCTCTTTGCCTACTTCAACCTACTACTTCCTGCGCCTGCCGCCCACCACTGGGCTGATGACCCTGACCCTGCTCTCCTCGCTGGGTTTGGGCGGCTGGGGCGGCTGGGCGTGCCCATGGTGCTACGGGTGGTGGAAGTGGTACCGGGTACCGATTTTTATACCGTGCTGATGCAGTATATGCTCAGCTTCCCGCTCTTTACCGGCGCCATGCAGCTCGATATGTCGAGCCTGGGGCGGCAGCGGGTGCCAGTAGTGATGCTGGCCACGCTCGGCACCCTGATTTCGACTGTGATGGTGGCCTGTGGCCTGTATTTGACGCTGCCGTTGTTCCGGCTGCCGCTGGGTTTTATCTACTGCCTGCTTCTCGGCAGCTTGATTTCGCCCACTGACCCGGTGGCCGTGCTCGGCATTCTCACCAAGGCCAGCCTGCCCAAAGCGCTGGAAACAGAAATTGTGGGCGAGTCCCTGTTCAACGACGGCGTGGGCGTTGTGCTGTTTGCCACGGTGCTTTCAGTGGCGGTGGCCGGACCCACGGCCTTCGACCCCGGCCAGGCACTGGTTCTGCTCATGCGCGAGGGCGTGGGCGGGCTGGTGCTGGGCTACGCGGGCTTCCGCCTGCTGCTCAACACCAACGACTACCGCGTGGAGGCGGTGCTGACCCTGGCCTTGGTCACGGGCGGCTCGGCGCTGGCAGCCCGGCTGCACACCTCGGGCCCCGGCCATGGTGGTAGCCGGTTTTATCGTGGGTAGCCAGCAGGGCCGGCGGGCCATGTCCGACGAGATGGAAGGGTACGTGGACAAGTTCTGGGAGCTGATTGACATGATGCGCAGCGCCCTGCTGTTTGTGCTGATGGGGACGGAAATGCTGGTGCTGAATATTTCTGGGTAATACGTGGCGGCGGAGCTGGCCACGGCGGCGCTGGGGCGGGCTGCGCGGAGGCAGCGGTGGCGCTGGCCACTAAGCCCGCCGCCCACCATGCCTGGCGAGCTGCTGGTGGGTATCACGTACGTGGTGGTCGTGTTTTCCATTCTGGGCCAGGGGATTCCCATTGGGCTGCTGGCCACGCGGCTACAGCGCGGCCTGAGCCGGCCCGTAGCTGAATAATTTTTGAAATTCACCGATTTGATGATATGCACCCCCTTTCCTTCACCGGGCCCCGCACCGCTTATTACTACAGCCTCGGTAAGCCCGGCCATTGAGCACTTGTGGGTCTGCCTGCACGGCTACGACCAGCCGGTGGCCGGCTTGGCCGCACAGTTCGTCGATCTCGACACGCCCGAGTACCTGCTTATTCTGCCCGAGGCGCTGTCGCGTCACGCCCGGCCTGAAATCTTGGACCGGTCCAGCGATGCCCTGGGCACTTGGTTCGCGCTTCATTCGGCAGTCGATGATTTGGCCGACGTGACTATCTATTTGGACGGGTTTACCAACTTCATTTTTGCGCGCTGCCCGGCTGGTACGCCGGCGACGGTGCTGGGATACGGGTACGGCGCGGCAGCGGGCTGGCTTGCCGAAAACCACTTGGCCTATGACAAGCTGATACTTTATGCCACCGTGTTTCCGCCCGACTTGGACCGGCGCGCCCTTTTCACGTTGGGTAGGTAGTGCGGCGACCGCATCGTTTTGACCCGGTCATCGGTCAGAACGGTGCGGGTGGCAAGTGGCCGGCCCGGGCGGAACGTCACAGGGCGTACTCCAGAATCTTTCGGTACAGCGTCTTCACG
>JANPOR010000360.1:0-4737 GCA_031428075.1 Hymenobacter sp.
GCACGATCTCATAGAGCGTGACGGTGGGCCCGATGGTGGCCTTGATACTGGCGATGGTGATGCCGTAATGCCCCAGCGTCTCCACGATGCGGTCCTTGTTGGCCTCCAGTTCCTCCTTGGTTACCTGCGCTTTGGCCACGCCGTAGTCGTTGAGCAGTTCCAGCGTGGGGTACTGGTAGCGTGAAAGGTCGAGCGTGGGGTCGTAGTTGACGTCGGGCATGGCGTCGGCGTCCTCGTCCTCGTCGGCTACGGCGGCGATGGCGGCCCCGGCGTTGGGGTCAAGGTCGGCCCGGCTGGGCACGGCGATTTCCAAGCTGGTATTTGGTGCCTGAAACTTGGTACCCAAGATTGCGGGGCCGTCGGCCAAATCGGCGAGCGAAAGCGGCGTAGGCACCGTGGCTGTGGGCGCGGCGGGGCCCACTCCGCGCTCCGGCTCGGGCATTTCAATGGAAAAAGCCGGGCCGCTGACGGCTATCGGAACCGCAGCGGCGGTGCTCACAACGGCCCCGAGCGGACCGGCTATGCTCAGCGCCGGGCCTGCGTTGGCTTTGGGAGCGGGCTCGAACTCGACCGGCGCGAGGGCCTCGCCGAACGTATTCTCCTCTTTCGCATCGGCCAACTGTAACGTCGGGCGGGCTGTCGGCGCGGCTTTAGGGACCGAGACGAGCTTGGCCGGGCGAGCTTTGGCGGCTTCCTCGGCCTCGATTTCGGCCGTCAATTCGGCATCTTCGTCAGCATCGGCCTGGGCAGCAGCGCGGCCGAAGCCCAAGTTAAGGGTGGTGACGTTGAAGAAAAATACGACGAAGGAAATCAGCACAAAGGCCAGCAGCAGCACCGTGCCCCAGCCAATGAGGCTGTCGAGCCACGAAGCGGCCTCAAAGCCCACGCCGCCGCACAAAAAGTCGAGCCGGTGGGCTAGGGCTGGGTCGGCCCCGGGTGCGGGGGCCGCCAGCGCCACCACTACGTAGCCAAGTAACGTGCTCAACCAAGCCATTGTGAACAGTCCCAGCGCGAGCATGAAGCTCACCGAGCCGGTGGCAGTGCGGAACACGATTTTGTATCCCAAAAAGAACACGATGGGGATGAGGGCAAACGCCGCAACCCCAAACAGCCTATAAATGAACATCTGCGCCGCCCAGGCCCCCAGCAGTCCCAGCCAATTGCCCGACTCCTGACCGGCTTCTTTGGTGGGGATCGTACCTAATGCGGCTACTACGCTCTGGTCGGCGTGGCCTGTGAACAAGAACGATGTGAAGGCAATGGTGAGGTACAGACTAGCCAGCAGGCACCCAAATCCAAAAAACAAGTGAAAGCGCCGGTCGCGCACCAGGGCTTTGAGCCCAGCCACGCCGGGCAGAGGGCCCCGGGGCGGGCGAGCAGCGGCGGCTTGCGCCGCAGTTTTAGCGGCTTTGGGCTGGTTGGTCGCGGCGGGGCGCGGGGCGTGGGCGGCGGGAGCCGGCTCGGTGGCCGGGCGGGGGGCGTTGGCGCGGGGTGCGCCGGCCGGCCGGCCATCGGCTGGGCGGTTAGCGGAGGGACCCGGTGGCGGGTTTTGGTATCGGTTGTCGGCCATGCGGAGGGCAGCGGAAAAATCAAATTTACGCACAGCAAGCGAGTGTGCGCTAACGTGCACGGGGCCCTCAGCTACGGGGGTGGAACTCGGTGATGACCTGGCGCAGGTAGTCGCGGTCGAGATGGGTATAGATTTCGGTGGTGGTAATGCTGGCGTGGCCGAGCATTTCTTGCACCGCCCGCAGGTCGGCACCGCCCTCGATGAGGTGGGTGGCGAAGGAGTGCCGCAGTGTGTGCGGGCTGATGGTTTTGCGCAGCCCCGCCTGCTCGGCCAGCTTCTTGAGGGTGGTGAAGACGGTAATGCGCGAGAGCGGCCGCCCGCGCTGGCTCAAGAACGCGTGGTCTTCGGCCCCGGGCTTGATATCGAGGTGGCCGCGCACGGCGCGTAGGTAGAAATTGAGGTGCTTGAGCGCCTCGCGGCCCACGGGCACCAAGCGTTCCTTGTTGCCCTTGCCCAGCACTTTCACGAAGCCTTGCTCAGCGGCGATATTCGACAGTTTCAGTTCGCACAACTCACTCACACGCAGACCTGAAGAGTAAAGTACTTCCAGTAAAGCTCGGGCTCGCAAACCCTCGTCGGTGCTCAAATCGATGATGCCCAGCAGGGTTTCAATTTCGGGGTAGCTGAGGGTGTCGGGCAGGTGCCGCCCGGTTTTTGGGGCCTCCAGCGTGTCGGTCGGGTCGAGCTTGATGAGGTCCTCCATGATCATGAAGCTGAAGAACGCCTTCAGTCCGGAGAGCGTGCGCGCCTGCGAGGTGGCCCCCAGGCCCAGCTCACTGAGGGTGTTGAGGAAGTCGCGCAACAGCCGCGTCGTCACCTGCTCGGGCCGGGCGGGTACCCCCTCCCCCACCAGAAACTGCTGCAGCTTGGTGGCGTCGCGCACGTAGGCCTCTACGGAGTTGGGCGACAAAGATTTTTCGAGTTGCAGGTAGCCCTGGAACTGCCGGATAGCTTGGGGCCAGGTGAGCATGGGTTAAACTTTAAATTATGAACTCGCAACTGGCTTGGGTTATAGAGCCGGCGCATTTACCAAGTGCCAACCTAGCTTGCACCCCAAAGGTCGCTGGAATGTCGATGATGCCCGTGCCCAATCCCTCGCCACGCACAGACATCTCTAATTTTTAATTCAAATTTTTTAATTCAAAAGATGGACATCCTGATCATTAACGGCCCCAACCTTAACCTGCTGGGCCGGCGCGAGCCCGGCATCTACGGCAGCCGCTCGTTCGACGATTTTTTTCCCGAGTTGGTGGCCGTATTTCCCGACCTCAACCTGACCCAGTTTCAATCGAATCACGAAGGGGCCCTCATCGACAAACTACACGAGGTGGGTTTTACGCACCACGGCGTAGTGCTCAACGCCGGCGGCTTTACCCACACCAGCGTAGCCCTGGCCGACGCGGTAGCCGCCATTGCTACGCCCGTGGTGGAGGTGCACCTAAGCAACATCGCCGCCCGCGAAGAATTTCGCCACAAAAGCCTCATTGCCAGGTACTGCGTGGGCAGCATCGCCGGTTTCGGGCTGGAGAGTTACCGCTTGGCCGTGCAGTGGTTCGTGAGCCAGCGGCCCAAGCGCCTGGGCTTCGGGCGGTAGGGCCCCGGGGAACATCCTAAAAAAAGTCGGATTTTATCGGGCCCCCGCGCCCGACCTTTGCGGAGCGAACGGTGCCGGGCGGCGCGCCTGCGCCGCCTCATCCTCCGAACTTACCCGCTTCTTCTTGTGCCTCAGCCCTTCACTTTCAACGTTGGCCCTTCGGCCGTGTATCCCGCTGTTCGGCAGTACTTGCAAGATGCCTACGACGAGGGGTGGCTCTCGGTGCCGCACCGCGGCGAGCGATTCACCAGCTTGGTGCGCCAGACCGTAGCCGACCTCAAAGCCAAGCTCAACGTGCCGCAGGACTACACCGTGCTCTTCACGGGCTCGGCCACCGAGTGCTGGGAAATCCTAGCCCAAGGCCTCACGCCGCACCGCAGCTTCCACCTCTACAACGGCGAGTTTGGCAAGAAGTGGTTCGATTGCGCCCGTGCCCTGCGGCCCGCGAGCACCGGCTTACAATTCGGTCTGGAAGAAGTGCCCGACATGGGGGCCCTGCCTTTTTCGGGCGAAGACACCAACTTGGTGTGCATCACCCAGAACGAAACCAGCACGGCCACCCAGCTCCGCGAAACCCACATCCTTAACCTGTTCAACCGCCTCGGCGGGGCCCTGCTAGCCGTCGACGCCACCAGTTCACTGGCCGGCCTGAACCTCAAATTCATCAAGGCCGACGTGTGGTTCGGCTCGGTGCAGAAGTGCTTCGGGCTGCCGGCCGGCCTGGGTGTGCTCATCCTCTCGCCGCGCGCCGCGGCAAGGGCTAAGGAGGTCAACGACCGCGCCCACTACAACGGCCTGCCCGCCGCGCTGAGCAACATGCTCAACCACCAAACCAACTACACGCCCAATGTGCTCGGCATTTACCTACTGAGCCGCGTGATGGCTGAGCGCGAGCCCATCAAAGCTGTGGCCCAGCACCTAGCTGATCGGGCCCAGAAGCTCTACGATTTTTTTGAGCAAGCCACGCCCTTGCAGCCGCTCATCACCAACCCCGACGCCCGCTCCACCACCGTCATCGGCCTGCAAGGCGAGCCCGCGCTAGTGGAAGAAATTAAGCGCAAGGCCCTGGACGCTGGCCTCGCACTGGGCGGCGGCTACGGCCCGCTCAAAAGCACCACCATCCGCCTGGCCAACTTCCCCGCGGTGTCCGACGCGGCTATGGAAGCGCTGGTGCAGTTTTTCGTTAAGGAGTACGTGTAGACCGAGTCGTGGGGGCTTGCCCCCACCCGCGCCGCGGCACGCACTCGCTACGGGGGGGCCTACCGTGCGGGCTGGGGCAAGCCCCGCCCCTATCCGGATCGAAAGCTATTCCAATAACCTTCCCGCTGTGTTTAATCTTCAACAAATCTTCTCCGTCACGCTCACGCTGTTCGCCATCATCGACATCATCGGGTCGGTGCCGATCATCATCCAGATTCGGCAACGCGAGGGCAAAATAAAGGCTGGGCTGGCCACGCTGGTAGCGGGCGGGCTGATGGTGAGCTTCCTGTTCCTAGGCCAGAGCATCCTACGCCTGTTCGGGGTCGACAACGAGAGCTTTGCGCTGGCCGGGGCCATCATCATCTTTCTGATC
>JANPOR010000361.1:0-5153 GCA_031428075.1 Hymenobacter sp.
CAAAAACGCCAGGAATGCGTTGACCTTGCCCCAGTTGATGAGGCCAATAAGGGCCAGTACGGCCAAAAAAATAACGATCAAGGCCATACCGGCAGCGGCAAATACCAAAAAAATACCGTCGCCCCACGGGGCCCGGGGCAACGGTCGGGGTGAAGGTAGTTCCCGGTCCGCATCTGCGCCGCTGTAGGGGAGGTCCCCACAAAAAAAACCGTTGGGCAGCACGCTGCCCAACGGTTAGTGGTTCTTAAAGCGCTGCTGAACAAATAGAAAACTCACCGCGCCCGTGGTCAAGCAGCTCAATTGTAAGCGGCCGAGTCGCGATAAGGTGCTAAGCCTCGGAAAGGTAACGCGCCCTGCAGGACAATTAGCCGGCGGCAATGGCCCGGCGGCGGCTGGTTTTGGGCAGGCGCTCATCGCCCTGGGCCAACAGCTCGTCGTCGCGCTCGGCGGTTTTCTTGCTCCAGCTGAGCGAAAACAGATCCTTGCGGCGGTCGCGCAGGTTGCGCACGGCCCCGCTGGTGTTCAAGTCCTTGAGCAAGTCGAGATCGAGGTCGGCGATGAGCGTCATCTCCGTATTTGGGGTGGCTTCGGCCACGATGGCATCGTGCGGGAAGGCGAAGTCAGACGGGCTAAACACAGCCGACTGCGAGTACTGGATATCCATGTTCTCGACGCGCGGCAGGTTGCCCACCGAGCCGGTGATGGCCACGTAGCACTCGTTTTCGATGGCCCGCGCCTGGGCGCAGATGCGCACCCGCTGGTACGAGTTTTTGGTGTCGGTCCAGAAAGGCACGAACAGGATCTTCATGCCTTCGTCGCTGAGCAGGCGGGCTAGCTCCGGGAATTCTACATCGTAGCAGACAAGAATACCGATTTTGCCGAAGTCCGTGTCGAAGCATACCAACTTGTCGCCGCCGCGCATGCCCCAGTAGCTGGCTTCGTCAGGCGTCACGTGCAGCTTGTACTGCTCGTCCACGGTGCCGTCGCGGCGGCACAAGTAAGCCACGTTGAACAACTTACCGTCCTCGTACACCGGCATCGAGCCGGCTACGATGTTGATGTTATGGCTCACGGCCAACTCCATCATCTTGGCTTTGATGGGCGCGGTAAAGGCCGCCATGGCGCGGATGGCCACCGAGGGCGAGTCCTCGTTGGTGAGGGCCATGAGTGGGGCGTTGAAAAACTCCGGAAACATCACGCAGTCGGCTTTGTACCCGCTTACTGTATCCACAAAAAACTCGATCTGCTGCAACAGGTCGTCCAGGCTGCGGGTGGCGCGCATTTGCCACTGCACGATGCCAATGCGCACGTTGGACTTGGTGTTGCCAATGAGCTTTTCCTCTTCCTCGTAGTACACGTTGATCCACTCCAGCAGCGTGGCGTAAGCCTTTGACTCCGAGTCGTAAGGCAAGTAGCCGCGGATGATTTTGCGCACATGAAAATCGTTACTGAGCTGGAACGTGAGGATGGGATCCACTACTTCCTTGTTGCGCACCATCTCCACGTACTTGGCCGGTGTCATATCGTCGGCATAGGCCGCGTAGCCGGGAATGCGGCCCCCAGCCACCATCGCCCGCAGGTTGAGGTTCTCGCACAGCTCCTTGCGGGCGTCGTAGAGACGGCGGCCCAGGCGCAGCGAGCGGTACTCGGGGTCTACAAATACGTCGACGCCGTAGAGCGTGTCGCCGTCCGCGTCGTGGGTGTCGAACTTGCCGTTGCCGGTGATTTTAGCGTAAGTGTGTTTGTCGCCGAAGTCGCTGTACTGCACGATGATGGCCAGCGCCGCCGCCACCAGGGTGCCGTTGTCCTCGATGCCAATCTGGCCCTCTGGAAACTTGCGGATTAGGGCGCTGAATTCGTCGGCCGACCACGAGCCCTGCATGTTGGAGTACACTTTGTCCATGATGCTCTTGATGGCCTTAAAATCGGAGCGCCGCAGCGTGCGTAGCACTAGCTTGTGGGCCGGAATGGCGGTTGGTGTCAGGCGCTCGTCGAGCACGGGCTTGCCCACTTTTTTGTGGTGGGTGCCGTCGGGAGTGGCTCTGCCGTTGGAAGAAACAGCCATAAAATTCGGATTGAAAAGTCGTTATGATACTTAAACGGGCCGGAGGCACATTGGCCCAAAATTACCCGCAAAAAAACCGTCGGCGTTGGCCAGTGGTCCTTTTGAACACCGGCCGGGGCCGTATAGTGTCGGTGGCGCAGACTTTAGCTACTCCCGCACCACGCGCCGGGTGGCCGTGCCCCGGGCAGTCGTCACCGTTAGCAGGGCTACGCCGCGAAATTCGCCGAACAGCGCCGCGTCGAGTACCAAGCGGCCGGAAGCCCCCGCAAAGTGCTGACTAAACAGTTGCCGACCCACCAAATCGGTGGCCGTAAGGGCAAAAGGGCCGCTGCCGGCGGGCACCACTAGGGCCAGCGCGCTGCCTGTGGCCGACGGGTTGGGGTAAGTGCTCAGGCCGGCGTCGGTGGCTGCGTCGCGGGTGGCTAGGGCCGTGAGGCGGCGGTACACGTCGCGGTACTCAACGGCCGTCACAGCTTCGCGTCCGGCCACCTCAGTAGTAGCGATGGTGAGCAGGGGCGCGTGCTGGCCGGACGCCAGCCACTGGTAGAGGCGGATGCGGGGCAGGCGCACGCCTTGGTTGGTGGGCGGGCTGGTCACGGCCAGGCTGTCGTGATCGTCAAGCCGTGTCACCACGCGCACCGTCTGGAACGTGCCGAAAGGGGTGGTGAGGGCCCCCCAGGCGTCGGGAGTATTCTGGCGCTTGCGCTGCTGGCTGACGTAGCCAGAGCCAGCTGCGTTGAAGCTGAAAAACGAGCTACTCGAATCGGGCAGGCTAGCGTAGCTCAGCGGGAAGCGGAATATTACGTCCTGCTTGGCCTTGCTGGCGTACGTCACCGGCGCGGCCACGCCGCCCGCAGTGGCCCCATAGCCCACCGAGCGGAAATCGGCCGCCGAGACATTGTAAAACTGGTAAGGGTCGGCCACGACCACCGGCAGGGCAGCGGCGGCCAGCGGCAACGTTTGGGGCGCGGCCACGGTGGCCCGATTGTCGCCGCTGAGCAGGGAGTTGAACGTGAACTGGTAAAGCGGGCCCACCGCGCTGCTCACCGGTACATAGCGGGCCAGGCGCTGGACGGTGGCCACCAAGCCAGCGTAGTTCCAGGTTTGGTTGGGGCCCCGCTGCGCGAGGGAGGGGGCCGTGGCGGGTAACAGCGCAGCGGCCGTGCTTAGCCGGAGCGTGTCGCCGGGGGTGGGCATGTCGGCCGCCGTAATGACGGGCGAGGCAGTCTGGGCCAGGGCGGAGGCGGGGCCCAGCAGCAAGCATAAGCGTAGGAGCTGGCGCATAACGGGCAGTAAGTGAAGGGAAACGAAGATAGCGCCCGCCGCTGAAACCGCCGGCCCGCTACACGTCCATCTCCGGCACGGCCTCGTCGGGGCCCGGCACTATCAGCTTGCCGGCGGTAGCCGCCCGAATCTGGGCCACGTTCACGCCGGGGGCCCGCTCGCGCAGCACGAAGCCGTCAGGCGTCACGTCGAGTACAGCCAGCTCGGTCACGATTTTTTTCACGCAGCGCAGTCCGGTAATAGGCAATGTGCAATCGGTCAGCAGCTTGGATGAGCCATCGCGAGCCACGTGTTGCATGGCCACGATGATGTTTTTGGCCGACGCCACGAGGTCCATGGCCCCGCCCATACCCTTCACCATCTTACCCGGAATTTTCCAGTTGGCAATGTCGCCGCGCTCAGACACTTCCATGGCCCCCAGAATCGTCAAATCCACGTGCTCGCCGCGGATCATACCGAACGAGTCGGCCGACGAGAACAGGCTGGAGCCCGGCAGCGTGGTCACGGTTTGCTTGCCGGCGTTGATAAGGTCGGGGTCGACTTGGTCGTCGGTGGGGAAGGGCCCCATGCCGAGCAGCCCGTTTTCGGATTGCAACTCGACGTTGATGCCGGCCGGGATGTAGTTGGCCACCAGCGTCGGAATGCCAATGCCAAGGTTGACGTACGAACCGTCTTTTACTTCCTGGGCGATGCGTTTGGCGATGCCGTGTTTGTCGAGCATGGGGGTGGGGTGGGAATTTTAGAAAAGCAAGCTGGCCCTACTGCGGCACATTGCGCTTGAGAATCGCCTCGTACACCATTCTTTTGAACTTGGCCGACAAGTCAGCGGCCGTGGTGTTGGGGTATTTTTGGGTGTAAAGCAGGGCCACGATTTTCTCCTTGGGGTCGACCCAGTACGTGGTGCCGAAGATACCGCCCCACTCGTAGGAGCCTTCCGACAGGCCGGTTTCGGCCGCGCCCTTGGCCGTGATGACGCTGAAACCCAGGCCAAACTTGTTCACGCCCTGGTCCACGGCACCGATTTGGTTCTGGGTCATCAAGGCCACGGTTTCGGGCTGGAGCAGGCGGCGGCCACGGTACTCGCCGCCGTTGAGCAGCATTTGCAGGAAAACAGCGTAGTCGTCGATGGTGCTCGACAAGCCCCCGCCGCCCGAAAAATATGTGCCGTTGGCATTTGGGTAGTCGGCCCGCAGGTTGCCCATGGCCACCAGCGGCACCGTTTTTTTGGCCGCGTCTTCGGTGTAGAGCGTGGCTAGGCGCGGCCGTGCGGCGGCGGGCAGGTAGAAATACGTGTCGCGCATGCCTAGCGGCTCGAAAATGCGCGTCCGTAGGTACTGGTCGAGCGGCTGGCCGGACAGCACTTCAATCAGCCGGCCCAGCACGTCTACGCCCAGGCCGTAGGTGAACCGCTCGCCCGGCTGGTGCATCAGGGGCAGGGGCCCCAGCGCATCGACGGCCGCGGCCAATGTGCCGCCCGGCGTACCCACCCCGCTCGGAATGTGCGCCCTAGCGTAAATGGCCCGTGCTTCCTTGCTGCCGATGACGGGGTAGCCAAGGCCTGAAGTGTGCGTTAACAGTTGGCGGATGGTGATTTCGCTGCGGGCTGGCACGCTGGTGTAGGTTGAGTCTTTTTCGTTGAAGGTGGCTAGCACTTTGGGATGAGCGAAGGCTGGCAGGTACTTCGAAACTGGGTCGTCGAGCCGGAACCGGCCCTGGTCGTAGAGCAGCATCATGCCCACGCTGGTGACGGCCTTGGTTTGGGAGGCGATGCGCACGATGGCGTTGGTGGCCAGCGGAGTACGGG
>JANPOR010000362.1:0-3099 GCA_031428075.1 Hymenobacter sp.
CGACGGCTTCGAGCAGGGCATGGATATCCCGATTTACTACGACCCGATGATTGCCAAGCTGGTCACCTTCGGGGCCACCCGCGCCGAGGCCATCGCCCGGATGCTGCGCGCCATCGACGAGTACCAAATCACCGGCATCGAAACCACGCTGGCCTTCGGGGCCTACGTGCTGCGCCACCCCGCCTTCGTGAGCGGCCACTTCGATACCAACTTCATCCGCGACCATTTCCCCGCCGGGGCCCTCATCCCGCCCGCTCCCGACGAGGCCACGGCTCAAGTGGCAGCGGCGCTGGTAGCGATGCTGCTCGAAACCAAGAAGCCGCAGGTAACCACCGCAGCCGATGAAACGGCGGGCACCGCGGCTTCGGGCTGGCGGCGGAACCGGTTGGGCGTGCGGTAAGATGTTTTCGTCTCAAGCGTAAAAAAATCCTGGCTGCATCGACCGGGCTTCTTAATGCTTAATACCTGCTCGTGCTCGCCGTTGAGGCTTTTTTTGAAGTCCTGTTCCCCTCCCAGCTGGTACCATGACCCATCGCCTCGTTCTTTTCGCGCTGCTGCTCGGCGCCATCCTGGCTGCCAGCGGCTGTAATTCCCGGCCCGACGCCGCTGGGCAAAAGCCGCCCCCCACCGGCGGCACACCGAACGCCACGCCCGTCTCTGCGCCGCGCCGCTTGCGCGACACCGTGCAGTTGCTGCTGCATCAGCTCGATACGCTACACCGCACTGGCGATTGGGACGCCGATTTTGCCCGCCTCATGCAAGTACACCACACGGGGGCCCAGCGCCTGGCCGCGGTAGAAATCTCGCAAGGTCAGGATTCGACCCTGCGGGGCCTAGCCCAGCACGTACTTAAGGAGCATGAGCGCGATACCCACGTGCTGACGCTGGCCACCACCCGCGAACGGCCCACCGGCCGGGATTACCGGCCCGGCAACTCCCAAGATGCCTTCGTGCGGCGCATCGCCGCGGCGCTGGCTCCTCTGCGCCAGCTGCCACCGTTGCCCGGCACGCCCGATGCCGCCTTTGCCACGGTGATGCAACGGCACCACCAGAGCGGGGTGGCCTTGGCCCAAGCCGAGCTGACCACGGGGCAAAACGCCCAGCTGAAGCAAGCGGCCCGGGAAATTGTCCGCGACGAGCAGCAGGAAATCAAGCAGTATCAGCGCTGGTTAAAAGCTCATCCAGTGGACCGGGTTAACCAGTTTTGAGACAGTTGCTCTGGCCAGTCGAGCAGTGAGCGACCGGCCCCGCCGCTGAGCCATTGTCCGCTGCCTCAGCTCCGCAATTTAACACCCGCACCAAAACGCACTGCTGGCCACTCGCATTATATCATATCAATATTGTACATTTGGATTATTAAACCGCCCTCAACCCATGATGGATTAATTAAAAATTGTACTTATTCATTATTTTTTATGCTTGCCACTTTGACTATCTATTTTGAGAATGCGGCCGGCCGCCTGCTCGAGCACCCCGACGGCTACGTCGTCTTCCGCTACTACGCCGGCAAGCGCAAGTTCATCGATTTGCAAGCCCTGTTCGTCCACACCCGCAACTTGCTGCAGCGCAATAACTGGCACCGCCTGCTCGGCGACCAGCGCCTCATGGCCCCTTTCACCCCGGAGGAAAGCGCTTGGATCGTTAGTTACTGGCTCGACGGCACCCACCAGCGCTCCGGTGGCCTCTACGGCGCCGTCCTGCTGGCCAACGACGTCTTCGCCCGCCTCTCCATGGGCCAGGTCATGCACGAAGCCAAAGCCTCCGCCCTAACCTACCGTCTGTTCGACAACGAGGTAGAAGCCGTTTCCTGGCTCTTGCAGGCCGCTTAGGGACCCGGCGCGCAGCAAACGGCAGGCTTATTATCTGGGTTTCCGCTTCGACAGCGCAGCACCTTCGTGCTCCTTGAACGGCCACTACCGAACTACGTGTTGGGCTACCCGGTGGGAGAGCGAAGCCATTTCATAGCCAAGCCCTCGTCCTTAAACAAGGCAATGTCGTACGGACACGCTTAGTCTGGCACGTACGCCGCGTACTTTTTTGTCGGGGTCAGCCTCACGCGCCGGAAGCCCCTTGTCCATCGGCTGCACTGCAGCATCAGCCAGCCGGGCAAGGAGCTGGCATCTGCCGGCGAGAACAGTTGCAGCGACTCCCGGTCACCCAGCCACGCGTCGCCTGGCTCCGGCTGGTCATCCAGCAGCCCGCACGAAAGGGCCGCCCGTCGCAGGAAGCAACCCACTTTGCCGGGCTTTCGGCCACTATCAGTGGAACCACTGCAAATGGCCGCTTAACTCGACTGCCCCACACTTTTTGATGCTCTCCATCATTCGCAATACAGAGACGGGAGAGGAGAGCAGGGACACGCTTGCGCAAAGTTTCGGTCGTGAGAACCGCGATACACTGCGACCAATACCGAAATAGCGCTTCGGATTATATTAGTATTTTGTACTAAACTATTACAAAACAGGTTCGCCCCAGAGGGTGAGCTGCACGTTGGGAAACCACTAGCCGGCGGTGTGGACACGATGAGTAAGGCGGTGCCGGTACGGTGCGCGGCAAGCCGTTCGTGGACCGAGCTACAATCGAAATGACGGGCGACAGTAAGAATGAATCCTTCTGTCGTCCGTCATTTCGAGACCATGCCAGACCTTGGTTCCCTGGCTTGCCGCTTATTTCTTGCTGCTCGTTTTACCGGGTTTCAGCACCACCTTGGTCCATCCGTTATCGCGAGCATTAAAATGCTTGTACGCATCGGGGGCCTCATCCAAGGAAAGCTCGTGGGAAACGATGGCGGAAGGCTTTGCTTTACCGGAAGATATCAGCGCGCAGAGCTCCCGGTTGTACGATTTCACGTTGGCTTGGCCCGTTGCGATGCTTTGGCCCTTCATCCAGAAGCTGCCGAAGTCGAAATCCATGTGGCCTTTTTTCGATAGTTCCTCTTTAGATTTTGGGTCTTCGGTTACAAAAACGCCCACCACGCCAATCGAGCCGGTTGCTTTCACCGCCTGGACCAGTTCGTTCATGGTTACGTTCGACTGTTCTTTGCCGTGTTTGTTGCAGCACTGGTAGCCCACGCATTCGCAGCCCCGGTCGGCCCCTTGC
>JANPOR010000363.1:0-2940 GCA_031428075.1 Hymenobacter sp.
CCCCCGCCCTGGCCGAACAGGGGCAGATTCCGGCGGTTTTTGGGGTCACGCACCCGCGTTTCCGCACGCCCTACGTGGCCCTACTGGTGTCGGCGGCCCTGAAGCTACTGCTGGCCATTTCGGGCACGTTCATCTACGCCCTCACGCTGAGCACCATCATCCGGCTCACCTACTTTGCCCTCACCTGCGCGGCCCTGCCCGTGCTGCGCCACCGCTTCCCGGCCCAGCCGGCCCCCTTCCGGGTGGTCGGCGGCGGCGTAGTGGCCGTAGTTTGCATCGCCCTGTGCGGGTGGCTGTTGCTGAATAGTACCGGCCCCGAAGCCCGCGACGTGGCCCTGGCCGCCGCAGTGGGGCTAGGGTTGTATTTTTTCTTCAATAAAAAAAGCGGCTAGCCAACCGCCTTTCGCCAACCAATCCATGCCCCTGACCGCGCCCATCACGTCCGTTTCCATCCGCACCCCGCAGCGCGTGGCCGAGATTTCCTGGTTTGACGACCTCTGTGGAGGCGACACGCAGTACCTGAGTGTGCTCGACGGGGCCTACCGGAGCTCTTGGGTCCACTGCCGCGACATCGTGCTCCGGTCGGAGCAACTCGGCTACGCCAACATCCTGCTGCCCAGTTCCTACACCGTGGGGCAGGACGTGCTGACGTTTGCCGCCGGTATTGCCCCCCAGACCGCGCGCATCAACCTGCTCACGGCCATCCGTACCGGCGAGCTGCACCCGCCCATGCTGGCCCGTGCCCTGGCCTCGCTCGACCACATGCTCGAAGGCCGGCTCACAATCAACATTATCAACTCCGACCTGCCCGGCCTGCGCGAAGCCCCCGAGCTGCGCTACCAGCGCTGCGCCGAAACCATCCAGATTCTGCGCCAGGCCTGGACGCAGGAGCGCATCGTGCACCAAGGCGAACTGTACCGGTTCGATATGCCGGCCGACCCCGCCAAGCCCTACCAGCAGAATGGTGGCCCGCTGCTCTACTTCGGCGGCACCTCGGAGGGGGCCCGGGCGGTGTGCGCCGAGTATTGCGATATGTTCCTGATGTGGCCCGAAACTGAGGAAATGCTTTACGCTACCATGCAGGACCTGAGCGCCCGCGCCGCCGCCCACGGCCGTCAAATTGATTTCGGCCTGCGCATCCACGTTGTCGTGCGCGAAACCGAGGATGAAGCCCGCGCCTACGCTAAGCGGCTCATGTCGAAGTTCGACCCGGTAAAGGGGGCCGAAATCAAGGGCCGCGCCCAAGACTCGTGGTCGCTGGGCGTGCACCGCCAGAACGAGCTGCGCGAGCACGCCGACCCAGAAGGCTTCGTAGAGCCCTTACTCTGGACCGACATCGGCAAGGCCCGCTCCGGGGCCGGCGGGGCCCTGGTGGGCAACCCCGACCAGATTGTGGAAAAACTGAACCGCTACCTGGACATGGGCTTCCGCGCCTTTATCTTTTCCGGCTACCCGCTGCTCGGCGAGGCCGATTACTTCGCCCGCTACGTGCTGCCGCGCCTGCCCAACGTATCCATGCCCGAAGTACAGGGCCGCCGGCCCGCTGCCTTACCCGTTACCCCCTTGACAACGGCCCCGTTGCGGTAGCAAAGGAGTGCAGGAAACTTGATGAAATACCGCTACGATGTAAGTTCTTCCGGACGGCCGCTTCAATAAATATGATCCCATCTCGCTTGGGATTTCAAGCGGATTCGAAGCCTTTTCGGCTTTTCATGCGGGCTGTAAGCCTTTCACGCGCAAATCATACATCTTTCGTGCGACTGATTGACCCCGCACGAAAACCGGGCTCCCTTTGTGGCACCCCCGGCCAATAACCCCGGTGGTACCCACCAATGGAGCCTTTTCTGTTAAGCCCCGTCCCTTACGCCCAGTTACTGGGAGACGTGCGGGCCATCATACGCCACGAAACGGCCCAGCGTCCTACACCCGTTGTCGATACCGACGCCCCCCCGACCTGTTCACCGTGCCCGAAGCCGCCGACCTGCTCGGCGTCTGCCCCCAAACCATCCACGAGTGGAAGCGCCGCGGCCTGCTCACCTACCACAAGCTGGGCCGCCATACTTACCTCAAACGCGTTGAGGTGCTGGCCGCCCTCCAGTCCGAGCGGCGCACCGCCAAAGCCGGCCCCAAAAAGCGCTGAGCCTACCCACTCGCCGCCGTCCAACGAGTTGCGTTACGGGGCCCCCACGTTTTCCTGCAGGTAGCGCCGCACCTCGTGGTAGTTGTGGCCCAGAAGCTCAATCACTTCTTGCAGCCGCTCCATCGTTTGGGCCGTCCGGTCCATGGGCCGCGCCGGGATGCTTGTCGATAGGTAGCTCCGCACCATCCACAGCTGCTGGATGTCGGCCACCGGCAGCCGGTACGGCTCGTAGCCCGGGTTGTCGGAGTGCAGCTCAAACGTCTCGTCGGCGTCGGCAATCACCGCGCTGATGCGCTTGAGCAACAGGTTTTCGCTCGTCACCACGTAGTACTCCCACGGCTTCAGCAGACTCCTGCGGTCCACCACGCTGCACACGACGATGTCCTTGTGCCCGAACGTGGGGCTCATGCTGGGGCCCGACACCTCAAACGCCCGGGTACGTGCCCCGCTCAAACCCCGGCAGGTAGTAGGGCTTCATGTCCTACAAATACACCGCTTCATTGTGCAGCAGCAGGTAGCCGGCCTGGGCTGTCAGCGGCACCAGCAGCATGTTTTCGTTTTTGTCACCGTCCACCGTGACGGTCAGCACCTGGAAGTTGCCCCAGTTCGTCCAGTCGCCCGCCGGCTTGCTGGCGGGGGCCGGCGTCTGCTCCCCCCGCACCATCGGCCCCCGCCCCATCACCAGCCAGTCCGCCAACAGCTCCGGCCATACTTCCAGCATCTGCGTCAGCGTGTCGAACCCGGGCTTGGCGTCCCCGCTCCGAGGAAAAAGTCTCCCGCGCCGGCCGCTGAACTGGCCC
>JANPOR010000364.1:0-3886 GCA_031428075.1 Hymenobacter sp.
CGCGCCTGGAAATCAGCCACTATCTCGCCTATTACAACGCCGAACGGCGGCATTCAGGCCTCGGCTACTTGGCTCCAAACCACTTTGAAACCCACTTTCAAACCACGTCCCAACTCTGTGCGGCTTAGCTAGACCACCTCAGCCGAAAAACATCACCCCCAGCAGTAAAGTAATAATGCGCATGGTTTCCAGCGATAGCGTGAGGGGGAAGGGTACTCTGGCCACCACAGAGCGGCGCTTCGAACCGGTAAGTGGGCCACGTCCCTAAAATATATAGCATTATAAAAAATATAAATACTCGTTAAAAATTAGTTTATGTTATGAAAGCGGAGAAATTAATTCTCTATAATTTTTCTACTCGCGCTAAACAACGATTAACTACATACAAAAGCGTGTCTTTGCTCAGGTAATCTATAGAGTCCATTTGTTCTTTTTTAATTTTACACCACCAGGATTTAGCAATATTTAAGTGAGGTGAGTAGGCCAGTAAATAAAGTATATATAATCCCCCTAGCTTCCCGAAACGGTAAGAACGTGTTGAGGAATTAACAGGGACATAAACGATTGCGGCACTTGGTTAAATTGGCAACCAGCAGCTAGGTTTCGTAGCTGGCGGGGGTAAAGTTGTAGTCGATGGCGAGTCGGCGGAAGCAAACCAGCCAGGCAAACGGGCGCTCGACGACCCAGCGCTTGGCCCCGGGTACAAAGCCGCGGGCCGTGGGTGGGCGACTGCCTAGTTGGGAACGAGCCTTAGCGTCTGGAGGTGGGCGGCGAAGCGCCCGCGGTAGCCTTTATTCGTCACCATGATGGTCAAGCGCTGGCCCCAGCTGGGGCGTGTGGGCAGCAATTTCAGGGCCTGCGCACCGTCGTGGCCGTTGGCCGCGTGGACGCGGCAAGCGAAAATGCGCCCGTCCACATCAGTGACAATCTGCCGTTTGCGCCCGTTGACGTGTTTGCCACCGTCCGTGCCCCGGTGCGCAAAAATGCGCGGCGCGAGTTTGACGCTCTGGCTGTTCACGCACACGAGCGAGGGCGTCGGCGCGCGGTTCGCTGCCAGCCGGTGGCCCGGGTCAGGGCCCGGTTCACCTGCTGCCAGAGGCGCTGTTGTTGCCAGCGCCGGAAATAGTAGTAGACCAGCGGGAAAGGCGGAAACTCGCGCGGCAGGAGCCGCCACTGGCAGCCGCTCTTGGTTAAGTAAAGCAACGCGTTGACAATCAAGCGTAGCGAGTGCTCGCGAGTGCTCGCTACGGCGCGTATCGGGCAGAATTTCTGCAATAACTTGCCACTGAAAATCAGTCAGGTCCGTTTCGTACATCTTTGGTCGGATGAGGAAAAGGAAATATCCCGGCTGATTTCTTTTTGTCTAATAACTACCTATATTCCTTAACAGGTTCTAAGCCAGTGAGTCCGGTAGCATCAGTTATCGCGGCGACCGGCCCGGGAAGCTAGGTGGCCTCCCGGGTTCGGCCTTTTCTCGCTGGCTACCATTGCCGCGGCGCGGTACGTGGGCTGAGTGCTGCTCATCGCCAAGCTTGACCAGCTGAGCCGCAACGCGGGCTTTATCCTGGCGCTCCGGTCGGGGCGAAGTTCACCAGTTACGCTCTTTGTGCCACGGCTTTTGCTACGCAGTACTTCTTCCCCCGTTTAATACTCCCGCGCCAGAGAAGGGGCCTGCAAGAGCGAGAGCAGCTTCTCCTCCAGCTCTTGGGCGGCAACGGCGCAGGTGGTTTCTATCTTAGAAAACATGTACAGCAGGTCGGTCATGGTTTCCTGACTGGCTCCATCGCCGCCGAAAATCAGGGTGACCGCCGTGCCCTGAATAGATTTGGTAATGTCCTCAAACTCCGGGTTCATGCCCATTGTGGCAAAGGTGGGAATGAGGGAATGGGTGGCGCGTTTGAGAGCAATCCAGTCTTTTTCGGCAATGGCCCTTTTCATGGTCTGCACTAACTGCGGAATCTCCTGCAGGTAGATGCCAATCATTTCGGCCATACGGGCGTCGCTTTTGGTGATGCGTTTCAGGTAGTCAAAGTTGACGCAGGTCAGGGGTTGGGTTGGCCGGTCGCCCGCGTCCGGCGCGGCGGTTTTGTTAGAGTCGGCCTGCTTCAGATACTTGATGATTTTGCTGTAGAGCAGCTTGTCATCGATGGGCTTCGAAATGTAGTCGTTCATGCCCACGGCCTTGCATTTCTCCACGTCCACCGTCGTCACGTCGGCTGTCAGAGCAATGATGGGCACGGTCAAGTGCAGCTCATGGCGGATGTGTTCTGTGGCCTCAAACCCATTCATGACCGGCATCTGCAGGTCCATGAGTACCACGTCGTACCGGGTGGTGCGCAGCTTCTCAAGGGCTATTTTTCCGTTGCCGGCCACGTCCATTTCAAAGCCGAAATCTTCCAGTAGCGTCCTCATCAACAACTGGTTCAAGGAAATGTCTTCCACCACCAGGATTTTAACGTCCTTGAACCCGGTCTCCAACTCGATGGTCAGAGCTGATTCGGCGTCGGCTTTTTCGGTGGTTTTGCTAAAGCTCAGGATGAAGCTGAAGGTCGAGCCCACGCCCACCTTGCTCTTCACGTTGATGGTGCCGCCCTGGGGCTCCACCAGGTTTTTCACAATGGCCAGTCCCAGCCCCGTGCCGCCGTACAGGCGGCTGGTGCCGCTGGTGGCCTGCTGGAAATCGTCAAATACAGTGCTCAGCTTGTCTTCCTCAATGCCGATACCGGTGTCGGTCACGGCAAACTCCAAGATGACTTTTTCCTTGTCTTGCACCAGCATTCGCACGCCCACGGTGATGGTCCCTTCGCTCGTAAACTTGACGGCGTTGCTCACCAGGTTGAGAATGACCTGGTGCAGCCGCACCGGGTCGCCCACTAGCACTTCTGGGATTTTGGCGTCGTAGTCCATCACCAGGGCCAGGTTTTTTTCCTGGATTTTGGTCTCAAACAAGTGCACCATGGCCGCCACCGACGCCGAGAGTTTGAACGGGATTTGCTCAAAGGTCATCTTGCCCGCGTCCACCTTGGCCAGGTCCAGGATGTCGTTGATGAGCACAATCAACGTGTCGCCGCTGAGCTTGATGGCCGTTAGGTATTCCTTCTGCTTTTCGGTCAATTCCGTCTTCAGTACCACCTTCGTAAACCCGATGATGGCGTTCATAGGCGTCCGGATTTCGTGGCTCATGTTGCTCAGAAACTGCTGCTTGGCCTTCACCGCGTTTTCGGCAATGCCGGTGGCGCTTTCGGCTTTGGCCTGGGCTTCCTCGGCCAACACAGTGGCGCGCTCGGCTGCGAATTTGGCCTCAATTAGTTCTGTGGCAATGCGTTTTTGGTCGGTCACGTCGCGGGCCACAATCACCACGCCCAGCACATTGCCCTCGTCGTTCTTATATACCGACCCGTTGAAGAGCACATCCGTCAGCTTGCCGTCTTTGTGGCGCAGGGTGAGGGGTGAATCGGCCACCGTGCCCTTGGCAAACACTTCCTGGTACACCTCGCGCGCCATCTGCGGGTCGGTGAAGTACACGAAAAAATCGGACCCAATCAGTTGGTCGCGGTCCATCCCGGTGATGTTCACCGTGGCCTGGTTCATGTCCGTGATTTTCCCCTCCGGGCTGATGGTGACCAGCGGGTCGCGGCTGGCCTCGATCAGGCCCCGGGCGTAATTAGCGACGCGCAGCTCGGCCGCCCGCTTTACTTTCTCGTCGTTCTGAAACGCCAACTCCTTGTTGGCAATGACCAACTCCGCGGCCCGTTTCTCCTTCTCGTCGTTCTGAAACGCTAATTCAATGTTAGCGATACTTAATTCCTGGGCCCGCTTCTCATCGTTTTGAAACGCTAGCTCCGCATTCGCAATGATCAACTCTTGCGCCCGCTTTTCCTTTTCG
>JANPOR010000365.1:0-6283 GCA_031428075.1 Hymenobacter sp.
TCAAACAGCGATTCCTGGCCGTTTTCGTTTTCCAGCTTGAAGTTGTCGCCGTAGTTGGCCCACAACATTTTGCCATCAGCCAGGGCCGCTGCGATCGTCGCATCGGCCTGCGCGGCGGCGTTGGTCATGTCGCCCTGTGTGAGGTATACCTTCGACAATATTCCCATCGCCGAGAGCTTGCTGGCCCGGCCCACGTCGCCGCCCGTGTAGGTCGAGGGCAAGGGCAGGTTCTTGATGGCTTCAGTCAGGTCGGTAATAATCTGTGCGTACACTTTCGCTGCTGGGTCGCGGATCACGCTGGCTGCTTCGGCCGGGCTGGTAGCGGGAGTCAGCACCAGGGGCACGTCGCCGTAGGCCCGTACCAGGTAGAAGTAATACAAGGCCCGCAGAAACTGGGCCTCGCCCAAAGACCGCTTCTTGATGGCTTCGTCCATCGCGATGTTCGGCACGTGCAGGAGTACTTGGTTGGCGGCGCCAATGCCTATGTAGACCCGCTGAAAGTGTTCCGTGATGACGGGGTTGCTGGGCGGAATAGTGTAGTTGTCGAGCTGCTGGAACTCAATGCCGTCGGCCGCGCCGCCGCCACCCACAAAGGAGTTATCGGCCATGATGTCCATCATCCACAGCGCATGGTTAACCACGCCCGCCTGCTGGAGTTGGGCATAGGCGGCGTTAGTAGCCTGAATGGCGTCGGTCTGGTTCGCATAAAACGTCTCGGTCGAGGCGGCATTACGCGGCTGCAGCGCTAGGTAGTCTTTGGTGCAGCCGCTGCTGCCGAGCAGCCCCAGCGTGAGTAGCGCGGTGCCCAGGGTTCGCTTTTTCAAAAATAGTGGGTTCATCAACATGATAATAAAAGTCAGAAGTGAGAGAGGGAACTGCGGCGCTTAAAAGCCGAGGTTAACACCGGCCAGGAAGACGCGGGCTTGCGGATAAATGCCGCGGTCCACACCGAAGCTGTTGCCCTGGTTGCCCAGCTCTGGGTCAAACCCGGTATACTTGGTAAAAGTCGCCAGGTTCTGCGCACTCACATACACGCGGATGCGCTGGCTGTGCATGGCGCTCAGCACGGAGGCGGGCAGGGTGTAGCCCAGCGTGAGCAGCTTGATGCGCATGTAGGAACCATCCTCCACATAGTGGCTCGACGCCCGGTTGTTCTGGTTGGGGTCGTTAAACACGGCACGCGGGATGTCGGTGTTGGTATGGGTTGGCGTCCAGCGGTCCAGCGCGATAGTGCCGGCGTTGGTTGCCGCGGCCAGGCCGCCTTCCAGGTAGTAGCGGTTCAGGTTGTACACGTCGTTACCCTGCGAGCCTTGCAGGAAGACGTTCAGGTCAAATCCTTTGAAGCCGAAGGTGTTGTTCAGGCCGTAGGTGAATTTGGGGTTGGGGTTACCGATGAATGTCCGGTCATCACCATTAATCACGCCGTCGCCGTTGAGGTCCTTGAACTTGATGTCGCCAGGGGCCGTGCCGGAGCCCTGGTAAAACTTGGTCGGCGAATTTGCGTTCAGCTTAGCCAGTTCGTCAGCCGACTGAATCAGGCCATCAGCTACGTAGCCGTAGAACGAGCCTAGGGGCTGGCCTACATCGTAGCGTACTATGCTCTCACCACCGCGGACGCCTTGCCCGCTGAAAGGCTTGCCGATGCCGAGGTCCGTAATCAGGCTGCGGTAGGCCGACACGTTCAGGGTGGTGCTCCAGCTGAAACCGTTGTTGGCGCCCTGGAAGTTATTGGTCGTGATGGACAGGTCGACGCCGCGGTTTCTGGACGCCGCCGCGTTGGTCGGGACGGCGTCTCTGGTGCCCGAGATATAAGTCGCTGGCACGTAAAGCAGCAGGTTGGGTGAGGTGCGCTGATACAGGTCGAGTGACGCACTCACGCGATTCTGGAACAGGCCCAGGTCCACGCCCACATTGTACTGCTCGTTATTTTCCCAGGCGATGTTGGGGTTAGGCAGGCGGGTGGGTACGGCGCCCGTCGCCGTGTTCTGGGCGCCCGTGCCGAATACGTATGATGTGCCAACTATGCCGTAATTACTTATCGAGGAGTTGACGAGGGAGGTGTAGGCGAAGGTGCCTGCGTTCAAGGGGTTACCTACTTTGCCGTAGCCGGCGCGCAGCTTCAGGTTGCTAATCGAGCTCACATCTTTGAGGAAGCTTTCCTCCGACAGGCGCCAGCCTGCCGAGATGCCGGGAAAGAAGCCAATGCTGTTGCCACGCCCAAAGGCCGACGAGCCGTCGAAGCGGGCGATGGCCTGGAAGAGGTATTTGCCCGCAAACTCATAGTTCAGGCGGCCGAAGTAGCTGAGCAGCCGGTTACGGCTGCTACCACCGTAGTTGCCAATCTGGGTATTGATGGGCCCCTGGTCCAGAATCTGGAGGGTGTTGGTGGCGTAGCCGGTGCGGCTGCCACCCAGGTAGAAGTTGTCAAACTGCTGGGCCGATTGGCCGAGCAGCAACGTCATCTGGTGCTTGCCAGCAAACAGATGGTCATAGGTAGCCGTGTTCTCAATCAGGTAGCTCGGGCTGTAGTTTGAGTTGCTGTTGGCCGAGGCGTTCTGGGTCGTGTACTTAGACGAGCCGGCGATGGAAGGATAAAACTGGTCGTTCTGGTTGAACTGCAAGTCGGCCCCGACACTGCTGCGCAGGCGCAGGCCAGTCAGTGGCTCCAGCTCGGCGTAGAAGGTGGTAGTGGCGCGGTTGCGGTTGTTTTTGTTGATGGGGCGCAGGGCCCCTGCGAGAGGGTTCTCTTCGCCAAAGTTATCCTCGGCGGTGCTGCCAAACTCATAGAAGCCGCCGTTGGAATTATAGGCCGGCAAGAAGGACGGAGCCTGGAGCGCCAACTGAATGGGGCCGCCAATTTCGTTGTTTTCGTTGGCCAGCGGCCTTTCTTCCTGGTGGCTCAGGGCCAGCGTGTTGCCGACCTTTAGAACTTTGTTTAGCTGTACCTCGCCGTTTGTGCGCAACGTAAAGCGCTGGAAGTTAGAGCCAATGATGGTGCCATCTTGCTGAAAGTAGCCGGCGCTCACGGCGTAGCGGGCTTTTTCGCTGCCGCCAGTGGCCGAAACCGAGTAGTTCTGGATTTTGGCCTGCCGGAAAAGCTGGTCCAGGTAGTTGGTCGAGGGCAGGGCCGCGATTTTAGCGGGCGAATCGAAGCGCGAGTTCAGGGCGCGCTTGTCGTTCGGAAACTGCGCATTGTAGTTGTTGCGGGCGTCGTTGTTGAGCTCAGCGTACTGCTGGGCGTTGAGCAAACCCACTTTGCGCCACACGTTCTGCACGCCCACGTAGGCATCGAGGCTAATGTTGGAAGTGCCCGCCTTGCCGCGCTTGGTGGTGATGATGACCACGCCGTTGGCGGCGCGCAGGCCGTAGATGGCCGTCGCCGATGCATCCTTCAGGATGTCAATGGTCTCAATGTCATTGGGGTTGATGTTGTTAATCTCGTTGCCAGTCGCGTTGCCGCTGCCGTCCGTAGCGGTGGGCAGCGGAAACCCGTCTACCACGTACAGCGGGCTATTGTTACCGGCCGAGGTGATACCACGTACCCGGATGGAAGTGCCGCCTTGCCCGCCCGGCGCGCCGGAGTTGGACACAACCGTTACGCCAGCTGCCCGGCCCTGAATGGCCTGAGCCGCGTCGGCTACTGGCTGCGACGCAATGTCGCGGCCCGAGACGGAAGCCACGGCCCCCGTCACGCTCTGCCGCTCCTGGGTGCCGTAGCCCACGACGACCACTTCGTTCAGGGCCTGCTTGTCTTCCAGCAATGTCACGGTCAAGTCGCTCGTAGCGCCCGTAACGGGGATCTCCTGGCGCGTAAAGCCGACGAAGCTGAACACTAGTATGCCGCCTTCGGGCACACTGAGCGTGAACCGACCGTTAGCGTCGGTGTTGGTGCCATTGGTGGTGCCTTTCACCAGAACGGTGACGCCCGGCAGGCCCTCGCCGCTGCCCTGCGTCACGCGCCCCGAAACGGGCACGGTGGCCGCAGCCGCCACGCCCGATGCCAGTAGGGTTTCAGCCCGCGGTTTCGGGCCCTCAGTCACGAGGAAATAATCTTCGCGCAGCTTTTTAAAGCTCAGGTTGGCCTTTGGCAACACCGTGCCCATCCGCGTTTCTAAGGGGGCAACGCCAGTTTGTAACGGCACGCGCTTGTCGCCCACTACTGCGCTTTCGTAAAAAATGGTAACGTGGTAGTCGTCTTCCCATTGCTTAAGCAACGATTTCAGCGACACCGTCTCCACTACGGGCGAGGAGGCCAAGCCCGTGTTTAACGGCTCCCGACTGGAGGCCAGCAGCTGCGCCGAAGCTGGCAGGTACACGACGCTGCTCAGCAGCAGCGCACCAGCGGCGAGCCCCGCTGGGCGGCCGCGGTACCAAGCTATGTGCATAAAGGATCTGTTCATATTGAGGTTAAAAGGGAAATTGGTGAGGAAGTGAGAGAATTATTTTTCGGAAAGCACAATGCTGTTGCCCTGGCGGGTCGTTTTCAGGTGGAATGCTTCTTGCAGTGCCAGCAGCAGCACGTTGAGGCTGCGCACAGGTACAGTGCCCGTCATTTTGCGCTGGTTTAGCCGGGCGGGAGTCACCGTCACCTGAATGCCGTAGGTATCTTGGAGCCGGGTGGCCAACTCGGCGATTGTGGTTTCGTCGAGCACCAACTTGGCATCCTTCCACGCAGCATAAGGCTCGGTACGCACGGCTTTATGAACCAGCAGGGCTGGCCGGGCGTCGTGGGTTTCGAGCATCTCGCCGGGCTTCAGGATAACGTCGGCTTGGTGGGGGTTATCGAAATCGACTCGCACCGATCCCGAAAGTAGGACCACGTGTGCCTGGTCTCGGCGGCGGTTCACGGTGAACCGGGTGCCAAGCACTTCCACGCTGAACCCGGCCCGGGTGTGTACTACAAAGGGCTGGTTGTTGGGCCGGTGCTGCACGGCGAAGTAGCCTTCACCGTCGAGCCACACCTCACGGGGCTGCTGTGGGGCCCACCCAGCGGCGTAGCGTAGGGCCGAGTGGCCATTCAGCGTTACCTGAGACCCGTCGGGTAATTGTACGGTGTGCACCTGGCCGTAGGCGGTGGTGTACTTCAAGGGCGCGGCGGGCGCGGAGGCTGGCTGGGCCGGTCGCAGCAGCCACCCTCCGCCGGCCAGTATGCCTGCTACGGTGGCTGCGGCCCCCAACCGCCACCAAATCGGTGTTGTCGACGGCAACGGGGATGAAACGTCGAAAAAAAGCCGTTCGTGCAGGCTATCCAGCAGGGCATCGTAGTTGGGCCCGGGGGAAGTGGCCTCTGGCACGGGGCCATCGGCTAGGGCGTCCCAATGCTGCCCCATGCGCTGCTGTACCAGAAGCCGGTTAGCAGGCTCCGTTAGCCACGCTTCCACTGCATCCGCATCCGACTGGGATGTTCTGCCTTGGGTGTAACGAATGAAAAGCTCATTTGTAACGAGTGACGGCATAAATAGAGGTAAAGCAGGCTAAAAGTAGCGACTAGCAGCGAATACCGCGCACGTTACCCAAACGTTTGCATGGTAATTTAACGCTCACAACTGAAAATACTATGGCAATCGTTTGCATTACTACACCGTAGGCGGCTGTTACCCCTATCCTCCTTCCAAAGAAAATTATTTAGTCGCTATGGCCGCAAGCACCAACAGCGCGAGTATTTCACTGCCGTGGGCGCGGAAATAGACTCGTAAAAATTTGAGGGCCTGCATTATCTGCGTTTCTACGGTCTTTACAGACAGGTTGAGTTGCTGGGCTATTTCTGCGTAAGAAAGTCCCTGCTGGCGACTCAAAATAAAAATCTGTCGGCGTTTGGGCGGTAGCTTTTCCAGAGCGGCGTGGTACAGGGCCTCAACCTCGGAATACTCGGCTCCGTTAGTCACTACCACCGGGCGCAGGGCCGCCAAGTGCGTTTGAAAGCGCAAGTGATGCCGGCTGTGTCGTAACAGGTTAAGGATGTCGTGGTGAGCCGTCGTGAACAGGTAACCCTTTAACGATATGTCTTCGCGCAGTTGCTGGCGCCTTTCCCATATTTTGAGAAAGCAATCCTGTACGATTTCCTCAGCCTCTACTCTGGATTTTAAATAACTGTACGAAAAGCGGTACACCAACGCGCTGTAGTGCCGAAACAACAAGTCAAACGCCCGCTCGTCGCCTAATCTGAGGCGACGGAGGCAGTCTAATTCTGAAAAGTCGTGTACTACTTCCAAACCAGGATCTATTAAAAGCGCACTAAAACTAACAATAAAATCACGTAATTTCCTAGAGAAGGGCCGGTATG
>JANPOR010000366.1:0-13208 GCA_031428075.1 Hymenobacter sp.
CGCGCCTGGAAATCAGCCACTATCTCGCCTATTACAACGCCGAACGGCGGCATTCAGGCCTCGGCTACTTGGCTCCAAACCACTTTGAAACCCACTTTCAAACCACGTCCCAACTCTGTGCGGCTTAGCTAGACCACCTCAACCTGCTTGAACTCCCCTAGAGCAGTTTAATAATCAGTGTACAGGATAGCCGCAATGGGCAAGCTAGATATATGGTCCCATTGTGATGTGGGTCGGGTCACGGGTAAAGCTAGTGGGGTTCTTTTGCCACTGCGCACAGACGAGATCGTAGGACGTCAAGCCGCGCAACCGCTTGAGTCGTTTGGCGTGGTTATAGGCCAGCAAGAAGGCTTGTAGATGCTCATGAAGCTCTTCCGTCGGCTGGTAGTGACAGCGCCGCACGGTGACCTCCTTAACCGTGCGGTTCATGCGCTCGATCCGGCCGTTGGTCCAAGGGTGCGCCGGTTTGGTCAGCCGGTGCGCCACGCCGTATTCTCGGCCGATGCGGGCAAAGCTGTGCCCGCCGGGCAGAAACTGATGGGCTGGGGCGTGAACCGCACGCCGTTGTCCGTCAAGGCGGTGTGCACCCGATAAGGCAGTTTGCCAAGCACCCGGCGTAGGAATTCGGCGGCGACCACGCGCTTGGCCCGGGGGTGGAGTTCGGCAAAAGCCGCTTTGCTGGTGCGGTCGATGGCCACAAACAAGTACTGCTTGCCTTCCTCGGTTTGCACTTCCGCGAAATCGACGCGCAGGTTCCCAATAGGGTGGTCCTTGAATTTATTCTTCGGCGGACTTTGCCCGGCTTCGTTTAGCGGCAGGCGGCTGACGCCGTGGTGCTGAACGAAGCGGTGCAGCGCCGACCGCAACAAGTGCGGAATGGTGGCTTGCAGCGCGCACAGGTAATCGTCCAGTGCCAGCCGGGTGTGCCGGCGAAAGGCCACGGCGATGACTTCTTACTCGACGCTAAGCACCATTGGTGCCGGTTCAAGCCCCGTGCGCGCATCCAGGACGCCGGGATGCTGGCGCCACTTGGGGCCCGTTCTCGGCTTGATGCCGTAGCGCGTGGCCAAGCTTTGTAGGCTTTCCTGGCTGGGTTGGATAGCGCGCCGCATTGCCGCCGTTGTGCGGGCGCTGCCGTGGAGTGCTTGTTCCATGGGTCTGTGCGAAATTCCAGCCCGGGAAATACACCATCATACCTTGGGACTATACACTTAGAACCAGCTCCTTAGAAAAAGTCAGCGTCAAGCCGCGCGCCGCCCGGCGCATTTTTAGTTATTCGTTCTACTTGCGGGACCGTTCTGTTTTGCTGCTGTACACCCACTCGTACACGGTGGGCAGGATGAGTAGCGAGAGGATGGTGGCCGTAATCAGGCCCCCAATCACCACGATGGCCAGCGGCTTCTGCGTTTCGGAGCCAATGCCGTGGCTCAGGGCGGCTGGCAGCAGGCCCAGCGAGGCCATGAGGGCGGTCATCACCACCGGGCGCAGCCGGCTTTTGGCTCCTTCCTTAATGGCGGGCACTAGGTCCATGCCCTCGCGCAGGTTTTGGCGGAACTTGTTTACGAGAATCACGCCGTCCTGGGTGGCCACACCGAATAGGGCGATGAAGCCCACCCCGGCCGAGATGCTGAAGTTGACGCCCGTAATCAGCAGCGCCGCGATGCCACCGATGAGGGCAAACGGTACGTTGAGCAGCACCAGCGTCGAATCCAAGGCGTTGCCGAAGGAGATGAACAGGATGAAGAAGATGGCCAGGATGCTGATGGGCACCACAATGGAGAGCTGCTTCTGGGCCCGCTCCTGGTTTTCAAACTCGCCGTTCCATTGCGTGCGGTAGCCCGAGGGCAGGGCCACGTTTTTGGCCACCAGCGCCTGGGCCTCGGCCACGGTCGAGCCCAAGTCGCGGCCCCGCACCGAAAACTTCACGGCGATGAAGCGCGAGTTGTCCTCGCGGTAAATAAAGGCTGGCCCCGCCACGTTCTCAATAGTAGCCAGTTCGCCGAGCTTGATTTTGCCACCATTCAGCGAAGGCACTAATAGGTTGCCGATGCCGCCCATATTGGAACGCGACGCTTGATCGTAGCGCAGGCGCAGGTCGAACTTGCGCTCGCCTTCGTACACCGCGCTGACGGCCTTGCCGCCGATGGCCATCTCGATGACGGCGTTGGCGTCGGCGGCAGCTACGCCGTACTGGGCCATTTTGTCGGGGTCGAGCGTGATGCGCAACTCAGGCTGGCCCAGGTTGCGGAACACACCGAGATCCTCGATGCCCTTCACCTTTTTCAGCTGCTCGTACACTTGGGTAGCTTTCTTGTCGAGGATGTTGAGGTCAGTGCCCGAGATTTTCACGGCCAGCGAACCCTTCACGCCCGACACAGCCTCTTCCACGTTGTCACTGATGGGCTGCGAGAAGTTGAAATCCACGCCGCGGTACCCCTTCAGGGACTGCTGCATCTCAGCGATTAACTCGTCCTTGGTGATGTTGCGCTTCCACTCGTCGGCCGGATACAAGTCCACGAAAAACTCTTGGTTGAAGAAGCCCGTGGCGTCGGTGCCGTCGTTGGGGCGGCCGGTTTGGGAAATCACGCCCCGCACTTCGGGATACTTCTCGAACACCCCTCGGAATTGCTCGGTAAAGTGGTAGCTGTCGTCAAGGCTAATGCTCAAGGGCATCGAGGCCCGCACGTAAATCGAGCCTTCGTTGAGGTGAGGCAAAAACTCGGTGCCTAGGAAGTGAAACGAACCCACGCCGACCACTAGGGCCAGCACTGCCACTGCCATGCTGCGGCGCGGGTAGGCCATTACTTTGTCGAGCAACGGCGCATAACCTTTGTTGAGAACGTTCAAAATAGGGTTATGTCGCTCGCGAACGTTCTTCTTTAGCAAAATCGACGAGAGCACCGGCACCAGCGTCAGGGCCAGGATGAGGGCCCCGAGCAGGGCGAAGCCAATGGTGTAGGCCAGCGGCGAAAACAGCTTGCCCTCGACTTTCTGAAACGAGAAAATCGGGATGAGCGCCGTGATGATGATAAGCTTGGACGTCAGGATCGACTTGCCCATCTCGGTGCCTGTGTGCAGGATCTTGCTCAGCTTCGCCCGCTTATTGAAATTTTCCATGCCCTCGTGCTCGGCCCAGTGGGCCAGCATCACGAACAGGCCCTCGACCATCACCACGGCCCCGTCGATGATGATACCAAAGTCAATGGCCCCGATGCTGAGGAGATTGGCGCTCATCCCCTTGAGACGGATTAGGATGAAAGCGAACAACAGGGCCAGCGGAATGATGAGCGCCACGGTCACCGTCGTGCGCCAATCGGCCAAAAAAAGCAGCAGAATGATGGTCACCAACACGATGCCCAGCGCTACGTTTTCGCCCACCGTGTGCAACGTGTGATTGTTGAGCTCGGTACGGTCGTAGAAAACCTTGATGCGGACGTCGCCGGGCAGCACAGTTTTGTTGAGGTAGTCGACTTTCGCTTCGAGCACAGGCAGCACAGCGCCGGGGTTGCCGCCCTTGCGCATGAGTACGATACCCTCTACCACGTCGTCGTCGTTGTCGCGGCCCACAATACCCAATTGGGGAAGGGCTGAGGTTTGCACCGTACCGATGTTGCGCACCAGCACCGGCACCCCGTTTACGTTCTTGATGATGATTTTTTCGATGTCGGGCACGTTTTTCACGATGCCGATGCCACGTACCACGAACGCCTGCTGGCCCTCACGCAGAATGTCGCCGCCCACGTTCACGTTGGCGCGTTGCAGGGCCTGGAACACGTCGAGGGCCGTCAGGCCATACTTACTGAGCAAGCCGGGGTTGGCGGCCACCTCAAACGTGCGCACTTTGCCGCCGAAGCTCACCACGTCGGCCACGCCGGGTACGGCCTTGAGGTTTTTCTCAATCACCCAGTCTTCGAGGGTTTTGAGGTCGGTACTGGACTTTTGCTTGGAAGTGAGGGTAAAACGGTAAATTTCGCCTGTAGGCCCCGTGGGCGGCTGCACGCCGGCACTCACGCCGTCGGGCAAGTTCACATTAGCCAGCTTCTGAGCCGTTTCCATGCGGGCATTAAAGCCGTCGGTACCGTCCTCGAACACGATTTTGATGAACGAAAGCCCGAACAGGTTGATACTGCGGACGATCGTTTTATTGGTCACGGAGTTCATCTCCGTCTCAATCGGTATGGAAATAAAGCGCTCCACTTCCTCAGCCGAGCGGCCTGGCCACTGCGTGATGATAACGACCTCGGTATTAGTTACGTCGGGGTAGGCCTCGACGGGCGTGAAGTAGAAGCTAACCGCTCCGGCGATGGCCACCAAGCCCGTCATGAAAAACACGACGTAGGGGTGGCGCAACGAAAAGCCGATTAAGCCCTTGATGAATTTATTCATGTCAAAAGGGAAGGCAAAAAGAAGGGAGGCCGCCCGGTCGGGGCGGCAAAAAAGTGTGCCAGCGAAAAAGGTTAATCGCCGCTCAGATCGTTAAAAAGTAATAGGCTACCCTGGGTCACCACTTGATCGTTAGGGTGCAGTTTACCAGTCACATATGAGTAGCTAGAAGTGGTGCGCATCACTTTGATTGGTACCAGGTCATAAGCTTTGCGGGCGTCGCCGCCCGATTCCAATTCGGGCGTGCCAGGGCGGCGGCGGACGACGAAGTACTGGTCGTTGCTGAAAATGACGGCCTTGGGGTTCACGGCCAGGGCGTGGCCGGGCTGGGCCAGGGCTAGGTTGATGGTGCAGAACATGTCGGGCTTGAGAAGACCGCCTGGGTTAGGTAGCTCCACGCGGGCTTGCAGCACCCTGGTGTCGGCATCAACGACGTTTGATATATTGGTAATTTTACCTTGAAACGTTCGGTCAGGGTAGGCCAGAGCCGTGATATTGACGGGCATCCCAATTTTCACGGTGGCTGCGTCTGACTCGTAAATATTGATTAGCACCCACACTCGACTCAGGTCCGAGATAGTAAACAGAGTTGTTGCGTTGTCGGGCCGCAACTGCATACCGGGGTTGACGTTGCGTTCCACCACGAAGCCACTCACCGGGGCCTTGACGGTGTAGACGGGTTTGCCGTTTGCCGACCCGCTGCTATTGGCCCCGTATACCTTCAGCACCTGCTGGGCGCGCTGGAATGCCGACCGGGCTTTGTCAAGCTGAGCACGGGCCGCTACCAAGTCATTTTGCGAGGCGAAATTGGATTTGTAGAGCTGCTCGGTATTGGCTGCGGTGCGCTCGGCCACGGCAAAATCGGCCTTGGCGGCGTTGTAGGTATCGAGAAAGCCGCTCACGTCGGCACTTTGCACGTGAGCCAGTACTTGGCCTTGTTGCACCCGCGCGCCCAGCGGCGCCGTTACGTCCAGTACGTTGCCGCTCACCACCGGGTATATTCGGTTAACGCGGCGCTGGTCGTAGCTCACCTTACCGGTAAAGCGCAGTTCCTGGTCGGGGCTGCGGAGCTGCACCGTGTCGGTGCGATAGCCCGAGCTGAGGTCTTTGGTATTGGCGGGAAGCTGGTTTTCTTTTTTTGTATCGCAGCCGACCAGTGAGCCGGCTGAGCCCACGATCAAGAGCACGTGTAAAATATGGAAAATGCGCATTACAAGAAATAAAGCAATTGCTGAAGAAAGGGAGGGGCACCGCAATTGCGGGCCTAGTCGGCGAAAACAGGGGTATTAGTAACGAAGTTGACTTGCTGCTTGGCCTGCTCCAGGCGGTTACTAATGTCGATAAGGTTGATTTGAGCAGCGTTGTAAGCCCGGAACTTATCGATGAAACTCACCAGATCAATCAGGCGGCGCTTGTAGTCATTGGCCGCGTTGCGGCTAACGTCGGCGATGGTGCGCACGTACTGGTCGCTCACGCTGCGGCGCAGGTCGGCGGCCCGCTGGATTTGCTCTACGGCAGCGGCCACATCTTGCTCCACCTGCAATTTGCTCTGATTTAAGCCCAGAACGCTTTGCTGGATGCCTACCTGCGCAGCCTGGATATTGCCTTGGTTGCGGTTGAAAACTGGCAAGTCAATAGCGGCCTGCAAAGCGGTGAAGGAAGGGTACGTGCTGCCGTAGGAGGCATAAGAAAGGCCCATTGCTAGCTTTGGCACAGCTAACGCATGCTGCAAACGCAGGTTCTGGTTGGTGTAGTCCGTCTGGCGGGTAGCAGCGCGCAAATCAGGCCGGAACTGGTAGGCCAAGGCTGTGAGATCGGCGAGGGTGGGCAACTGGGCAGGGGCTGCGGGCAGCAGCTCCTGGCCGGTTGGTGCCACAAACGTGGTGCCCGGGAGCGCCATAAACACCCGCAGCGCCGCCTCGTCTTGGCCGAGTTGGATGAGCTGGTCGGAGCGGTCTTTTTCTAAGCTCTGTTGCTCTAGCTCCAGACGCGTTACTTCGAAACCCGCGATGGTGCCCAGTCGCAGTTGTTCACGGAAGCCTACTAGTAGGCGCCCGAGCTGGTCGCGCTGATCACGCAGCAGGTCGAGCTTGCGCCGCTCGGCAATCACGTTGTTGAAGGTTTGCGAAAGCTGAAAGCGGGAGTTACGCAACAAGTCTTCGAACGCAGCCTGCTGCACTTCTACGTTTGTACTACTCAGCTCCACAAGCTTGGCTCGTGAGCGGGAGAGATTCAGCAGCTGCTGCACCTGCACGTTGTACGTATTACCGGAAGCGTTGCCATTCTGATCAGGTTCGTATTGGGGACCAAAAGGGAAGAACTTTTTGATTGCCGGGTTATATATGTTGGCCAACAAAGACACGTTGGGGTTATCGCGTAGTCCGGACTGCACCACCGTCGCCTGGGCTAAATTCACGTTGAAGCGCTGGGCGAGTAGTTGGAAATTGGTTTGCACGAAACGCTGCTGGGCCTCTTGCAGCGTCAGGCGCAGTGTATCGGCAGGGCCCAAGGCCGCACGTATAGGCACCCCAGTTGGCATACCAACCACGATGGGGTACTGACCATACCCTGGACCGCTGCCTCCTGCTCGCACCGTACCAGTTCCGGCTGAGCCCTGGGTGACAGTACCTTGAGTGGCAGTACCTTGGGTGGTTTGGCCCGGCTGAGCCAGTTGATTAGACGGTACTCCACCGGTGGTGGCTGGCGTTTGGCCGGGGGCCTGGGCCGGCCGGGCATTTGGCTGACCAGGAGGGGCAGGCAGAGCATTGGGAGTGCCGCCCTGAGGCCGCGACATGCTGGACTGCGGGGTGGTGGTAGCCGGACGCTGGGCCAAGCCCAGGCCCGGCAGCAAGCCCAGCCCGCTGGCCGCAGCCAGGGTCCGAAAAAAACGTGCGTTCAATTGCATAGAGACGCGCCGAGCCAGACGGCCAGCAGCAAAAAAGGGAAAGTACCGGAGCAACCATGCTCTGAAAGCGGGCGCAAAGGTACCCTTACTACATTAACTCAGTATTAGAAACGCATTAGAGGTGGATTAGAAATCAATTTTTTTCATACCCCTGAGCAGTTTATCGGTCTTCACTCCACCAGCCGCACCTCCGCCACGGTTCCACCGCCCGGTGCCGAGGATAACGTTAGCGTGCCGCCGTGGAGCTCGACGATACGGCGGGCCAGCGGCAGCCCTACGCCGTGTCCGGCTACGCCCCGCGCGTCGGCCGCCCGAAAAAAAGGCTGGAATACGTGGGGTATATCGGCCGCGCTGATGCCCCGGCCGGCATCAGTTACCTGCAAACAGACGCCATCGACCCGGCGGCGCAGGCCCAAACTTACCGGCAGTGGGGCCAGCGAGTACTTTAGGGCGTTGTCTAGCAGGTTGCCCAGGGCCCGAGCCAGCAGGGCCCGGTGGCCCTTGATTTCAAATGCAGCGGCATCTTCGGGCAGGGGCCCCAGGTCTACGTGGACGCGCCCGCGCTGGGGTGGGGGCACGGCTTCGCGCACTTCCCATAGCAGCTCGTCTAGGCGTATTTCCTCCGTAAGCAGCACGGCGCCGTCGGCCTGGGCCATATCCAGCAAGTGGTTGATGAGCAACTTTAACTGCTGTAATTCGGCTAATACCGACGCCGCCCCTTCGCGGTAAGCAGCCGGCTCCCGCTCGCGTGCCAGCAGTACCTGCAGCTCGCCGATGCTGGCCGTGAGCGGGGTGCGCAGTTCGTGCGAGGCATTGCTCACGAAGGTGCGTTGACCCTCAAAGCTGGTTTCGAGCCGGGCCAGCAAGCGGTTGAAGGTGTGGGCTAGGCGGGTGAGCTCGTCGTGCCCGGACGTGCGCAGCCGGATTCCGTCCACGCGCCGGTGCAGCTCATGGGCCGTGATGCGGTCCACTTGGTCGTTGAGGGCCGCAATCGGGGCCAGGGCCCGTCCCGCGAAGACGCGCCCAATAAGGTAGATCAATGCCAGACTCAACACGAACGCCAGCCCCATGATGCTGGCCAGGTATGCCAAGCGCTGGTGCCCGGACGCATCCTCTGCCGCGGCCACGATGATGTAGTCGCCCTGGTTGTCGCGGTAAAAGATGCCCACCGCCTCCCGGGGTCCCAGCGCGAAATACAGCTCCTTGTTAGCGACGATGCGCGCCAGCATGGCGTCCGACAAGTGCACCCGCTGATCGGCCTCGATGAAGCGCACTTGTAGTCGGGCGTCGTATACCTGCAAAATCTCGTTGTTAAGCACCCGTAAGTACTTCTTTTCAAAGGCGCGGAAGGTGCTGGCGTGTAGCTCATCCTTTTCCAGATAGATGTAAGCCGTCACCTGAGCTCGGTCACGCAGCCGCTGCCGAAACTCGCGCTCGGCGTAGCGCTCTTGCAGTACATATATTCCTGCTAATACCAGCAGCAGGAGCACCGCTACCACGCCTAAAAACAACCACGTCAACCGGCTACGAATGGTCATTTACTGCGCAGAGAAAGAGTAAAAAAGGGTTTCATAGGAGCAGTTTGTTCCGCTTAAAAATTTACTCCTCTCGCAAGACATACCCCATACCGACCACGGTGTGAATCAATTTGTTGTTAAACCCTTTATCCACCTTGTTGCGCAAGTAATTCACGTACACGTCGATAACATTTGAGCCCATATCAAACGAGCCTTCCCAAGTGTGTTCCGCAATCTCGCTCCGGCTCAATACGCGGCCCTGGTGGCGTAGCAGTAGTTCCAGTAGGTTGAATTCGCGGGCAGTGAGCTTGATGGGCTGGCCGGCGCGGGCCACAGTTTTAGCGGCCGTGTCCACAGTCAGGTCGGCTAAGTGTAATTGGTTACCCTTGGCTTCGCCGGCCCGGCCGCGGCGGGTGAGGGCCCGTATACGGGCCAGTAGTTCTACAAAGTCGAAGGGCTTAACCAAGTAATCGTCAGCACCCCCATTGAAGCCAAGCACCTTGTCTTCGGTGGTGCCCAGGGCGGTAAGCATCAGCACGGGTAGCTGTTGGTCTTGGGCGCGCACAGCGCGCAGCACCTCCAAGCCGCTCTGACCGGGCAAAATCACGTCCAAAATCAGCAGGTCAAACTCCTTGTTTAAGGCCAGCCGCAGGCCGAAGGGCCCGTCGTAGGCCACGGTTACTTCGTAACCTTCCTCCTCCAGCCCACGCCGGATGAACGCCGACACTTTAGGCTCGTCTTCGACGAGTAGAATTTTCGTTGCCACAGCCGCAAAGAAACGCCTTGAGTGACAAGCTATCTTTCGAGACTTTATCCAGCCCGCTATTCATCTGCTGAAAGCTTCTGATTAACAGTTCATAGAAGAAATACGAGGGAAAGAGGAAGTTAACGAGAAAGAAACTGTTCACGGATAGAATATTTGTAAAGATGACCTAGATTTGTTTTTTAGCTTTTAACACAAATTAAGGTGTCCTCTCTGTCTGAGGATTGTGTAGTTTTTCACCTTTTCTGGAAGCGTAGCCGAGAGAATACTTTCTTAACCACGCTGTCCTCCCCGCTTTATTTTCGCAGTGACTTTGCATCGGATTGGCGCTTTCTTCGCCACCGGTTCCATCGCTTGTTATTTTGCTAACGGCCCATGAATTCCTACTCGGTTGCTGATTTCATTATCCGTCACGACGCCGGCCGGGTTGCTGACCTACTACCCGAGCGCTACCGGCGCATGCACGCCAACGCTTTCGCCTTCTTCCGGGGCAGCGCCCCGCTCTATTACCATCGGTTCGGGACGGACGCTGGGCTGCGCGACAGCCCGACGGCGTGGCTGTGCGGCGACGCCCACGTGGAAAACTTCGGCTCGTACCGCGGCGACAACGGCTTGGTATACTTCGACGTGAACGATTTCGACGAGGCCATACGCGGCCCCGTGCTCTGGGACGTGGGCCGGCTGGCGGTGAGCGTGCTGCTGGCCGCCGCCGAGTTTGGCCTACCGTCCGCCGAGCGCCCCTTGCTCGTGTGCCGCCTAGTGGACGCCTACGCCGCCGCGCTAGCCTCGGGCAAGGCGTATTGGCTGGAACGGGACACGGCCACCGGTGTGGTGCGGCAACTGCTCAAAAACGTGACGGCCCGCGGCCCGCGCGAACTGCTGCACGGCCGGGCCAGTGCTAAGGGAGGTTGGCATCTGCGCCCCGGGCCCGCCCTCCACCCGCTGCCGGCCGGCAAGCGCGCCGCCGTGCTCGTTGCGGTCGAGGCGTGGCGCCGCGCGCTGCCCGATCCGTTTTGCGGGCGGGTGCTGGACGCGGCCGAGCGGGTGGCCGGCGTGGGCAGCCTGGGCGTGCCGCGCTACGCCGTGCTGGCCGAGCACCGCCTGCCACGCAAGCTGCCCGGACTGCTCGACCTCAAGTTCGCCCCGCCAGCCGCAGCCCACCAGTGCCCCGGGGTGGCGCAGCCCGCGTGGCCATCGGAGGCACACCGCGTGGTGCAGGCCCAAACGTGGCTGCAGGCCGTGCCACCCGCCCGGCTGCAAGCCGTGGCGTTGGACGGCCAGCCGTTCGTACTACGGGCGCTGCAACCGGTGGCCGACCACCTCGATTTCACCGCTTTACCCCATCGCAAGGCGGCGTTCCGGGCTGCCGTGCCTGTGTTTGCGTCCCTGCTGGCCTGGGCCCACCTGCGCGCGGCCGGCCACCGTGGCGCGGCCGTCCCCGACGCGCTGCAAGCCTTCGGGGCTGCCGGGGCCGCTTGGCGCGCCGACGGGCTGCACTTCGCCCTGCGCGCCGCGGCGCAGGTACGGGCCGACTACGAGGAGTTTCGGGACGCTTGCCGCGGGGGCCTCCTACCGACCGCCCCGCCCCCGCGGGGGGCGGCGTAGCGCCCCGGCCCGTGCTGCCGCTGCACCAATTCGAGTACCGCCTGGGCTTGGCCCTGGCCCTGGGCGCGGTGCTCGGGATAGAACGGCAATTGCACCACAAAGCCGCCGGCACCAAAACCCACGCCCTGGTGGCGCTGGGCGCAGCCTTATTCGTGCTGCTGGCCGAGGGCATCCCCGGCGATGCAGCGGCCACCGGCCGGGTAGCGGGGCAGATCATCACTGGCATCGGCTTTTTGGGGGCGGGGGCCATTTTGCGGCGCGACACCACCACCGTTACGGGCCTGACCACGGCGGCCACCGTGTGGTGCGCGGGGGCCATCGGCACGCTGGCCGGGGTGGGGTCGTGGTACCAGGCCGTCATCGGCACGGGTTTCATTTTGATGGCCAACGTGCTGTTGCGGCCCTTGGACCTATTCATCAACCACTTGGGGCAGCCCAAAGGCGGGCTCTCCCGGCCGGCCAAGAAGAATGCGGCCCAAGAACCCGGCTTTAGCGTGCGCGTCGTTCTGCACGCTGGGTCGGCCGCCGCGCCGGTGCTCGCCACGCTGTTGGCGCACCGGCCGCAGGCCATGTCCCTCGGCCCGGCCGACGGCCCGGACGGGTTGCTGTGGGTGCAGGCTGACGTGCCCGTGCACCGGTTAGCGGCGTTGCTGGCCGCGTTGCAAGTGCAGCCTGGTGTAGTCCAGATTCACAGCACGCCACTGTCTGCGCCGAGCCTGAACGAGAGCGAAGGGTGACCGGACCGACCGCCAAGAGCGGACCACACGACAGGTGAGGCGGTCTAGCTAAACCAAACAGCAGCAGGACGTATACTACTGCTGTCATGACCGTAAGAAAGAGCGGAACCATGCCGGATAAACGGCGCAAGTACGACGAGGCGTTTTAGAGGGTGTTGGGGATCTATTTAGGACATAACCGATTGAGACACCTAGTTGAATTAGCAATCAGCAGCCAGGTTTCGTGGCTGGCCGGGGTAAATTTATAGCCAATAGCCAGCTGCCTAAAGCACGTAAGCCACGCGAACGTACGGTCGACGATTCAGCGCTTAACGACGGGCCCAGAGCCTTGGGCAGTAAGCGGGCGGCTGCCGAGTGGATGCGTTGGCTCCAGCGTGCACAGGTATTCGGCAAAACGGCCCCGGTAGCCCTTGTCCGTGACGACGGTCAGCAGGCGGGTGCCCCAGGTGGGCCGTTTGGGCAACAACCCCCGCCGGGCGCAGACGCCGTCGTGGCCACTAGCAGCGTGCACGCAGCAGGCAAAAATACAGCCGTCAACGTCCGTGACAATGCGTCGTTTACGGCCGTTGGTGCGCTTATCCCCGTCCGTGCCCCGGTGCGCAAAAAGGCGCGGGGCCCGCTTGACGCTTTGGCTGTCGAGGCACACGAGCACGGGCATCGATTCCCAGTTCGCGGCCACGCGGTCCGCTCCGTTTAGAGCCTCATTGAGCCAATTCCGGGTATGGTTTTGTTGCTAGTGCCGGAAATAGTAGCAGACCGTTGCCCAAGCGGGAACGGTCGCGGGCAAACGGCGCCGCTGGCACTCCGTCCGGCAGATATAGCGCACGGCGTCAAGCACGTGACGCAGGCATAAGCGGCGATTGCCGTGCGTAGGCCACAGCGTGCATCGCTTGCCAGTGCACGTCAGTAAGGAATTGATAGCTGTCAACCATAGCAGCGAAGCGGGGCCTGGAAACTCCGCCCGCAACTTACGGACTCGTCTCTTTTTAGGCCTACGCTAAATCCCAAACACCCTTTAAGGCTCGTGTGATAAAAATACTAGAGAAATACAACCGGCTTAAATGATGACAAAGGTTAGCAGCTAATCTGGCAAAAGCAGGACTGAGCTTACCCATTTTTATACGTTGGTACGCAAAGCATCCTATGCAGCGGCCCGGAGCTTCGGTTTCGGGCCTCGCTTGTTGCCAGGCGCCGTGTGGCGGTTGGTGGAGGCCAGCGCCGCAATTGATTCGGCCCGTTTGTAGAGCACCCGGGTACCGACCCGGTAGGCGACGAACTCGTCGCCGTGGGTGCGTTTG